>DAOWOF010000253.1 GCA_030642205.1 Desulfobacteraceae bacterium
TAGTTATAGATAAAGAAGGGAATATAAATGTTACCACTTCAGGAAAATACAGCACAGTTTGACCTTGACGCCTACCATCCAACTCCGGTTATACATCAACTTCGGGCCTCGATTTTACATAAGTTGAGGCATAAAGAGGATCCCTTGCCTGATATACAAGGCCGGGAAGAAACCAAAAAGGATGTCTTGAGGGCCCTTCTTTCCGGCCATAATCTATATTTGATCTCGGAAGAGGGCACAGGGAAGACCCGTTTGGCCAAGTCAATTGCCAAACTTTTACCTCCTATTCCGGTCATTAAAGGCTGTTGTTACAATGATGACCCCAAATGGCCCAAACATCTATTATGTCCCAGATGTCGAGCCAGTGAAGATCCTGTTGAAGAGTTTGGTATAGAATTTAAATCAGGAGATCAGCGCTTTTCTCGTATCCAGGGCAATGATTATACAGATGAATCAAAGCTGCTTGGTTTGAAAGACATTCATGCCATTGTGGGAGGCAAAAGTCCTGTAGATCCTTCTGTCTTTGCAGCCACAGGTGTTTTTCGTGCCAACAGGGGGATTTTATTTCTTGATGAGTTGCCCTCCATACGCTCCAAGATTCAGGTTATTTTGCATCCCATTACAGAAGAAAAGCTGGTAATTCTGGAGGAATATGGATTGGAACATCCTCTGGATCTTATTCTTATAGCAACAGGAAATCCTCAGAGTTTTGCCCATCTTAATGAGGTGCCGCGGCCACTTCTTGATAGATTGGAAATGATATATATGCCACTGCCTGATAAAGATGTGGAGCGGGAAATTATGCTTCAGGAAAAATTTGTAATAGATAATGGCTTTTATTCTCCAGCTCGGGAAGAATCATATATCCCGGTGCCGGTTACCAAAGCGGAGATAAAAAGGGATGTTATTCTCCCGTGGTGGAATTTATATGTTTTGAACGCAGCCATAGACCATAGTAGATGTTGCAGTTTGTTAGATCGAAAACCAAGTATCCGTGCAAGCGCCAGGGGCCTGGATCATACCTATGCCAGCGCTGAGCTCAACAGGCATAAAATGGCCCTTTTAAGTGATGTATGCGATGGTCTCAAGCTGGCCTTGCGAGGGCGAATTGAATTAAGGCCAGATAAAGGAGATGCAGAAAACGCTGCTGAGAATTTCAGGATAACCGATGAAGTAAGCGAAGATATGCTATGGAACGCTGTGGAAAACTTGAAGAATCAATTTCTGGAAGGTATTGACGAGAGGATGATTGCTGAAGAGCTTGCCTCTTTTCCTACAAATGGGAATCGGGATATATCAGGATGGCTTCAGAATTGCCCTGAATTAAAACGCGCAGTTGACCGTATGAAAAATCTCTCTTCAGAAAAAGTTAATATAGATCTCCTTAATGACGAGGAGAAACAATTATTAAGAAATCCTGATGCCTTGCCTGATGATATCATATCACAATATGATTATTCGGCAGTTGAGATCATATGCAACGCCGTTCTTCATGATAAGTTGATTGCTCCTGAAATAATTTCAGACAAGATATTTATACCCAAAATGGTCCCTTGGGCCAGAGAAGAGTAAGAAAAATGGAACTTTGTAGAAGATGTCTCTTAAAGGAAGACAAGGATGAACAGATTCTGGATGAAATCGCGCATGCGGATCATCCCACGATCTTTGACTGGTTAAAACAATATCGAGATGGTTTAAAAGATGGCCTCAGGGAAAAAGTAATTCAAAGGGTAAGGGAAAGGATCAAGGATCAAGGCCTTAGCAGCGATGACTCCCATGATATGACATCCCCCTTTAAATCTTTTGTGGACAGGGTGATACCTCAGGATATCGAGGACTGTCTTGAGGAATATGTTCAGCAGGGTGACCTGGAAATTGAAAAAGGAAGAATTAAGATAACACCCAAAGGAGGCCGGAAACTGGCAAGGATAGCCAGGTTAAAATTGGTTAATATGAATAAAGAACGAAAAGGCCCCCATAAAATCAGGGATACTGGTTATGGCCTGGATTTGGCACAGTCAACACGTGCATTTACAATGGGAGATGATTATCGTTCCTTTAACCTTCAAAAATCCTTAATCAATGCAATTGAGAGAAATGCCGCCAATGGAAAGCTCCTCCGTAATTTTACTCTGGAGCCCCAGGATTTACAAGTGTATGAAAAGACATATGAAACAAGGATGTGTATCTCTTTGTTAATAGATGAAAGCTCCAGCATGGGAGAGGAAAAGAGAAATGCTGCCATGGATACATGTTTGGCTCTGGCAAGTTTACGAGAGCCCCATGATCTTCTTAAGGTCTTTATTTTCTCATCACAAATAAGAGAGATACCATGGTATGAAATAACCAATATCAGCGCGCCAGGGGATATAACAGATATAAGGCTGGCCATGAAAACCGGCAGACAGGCGCTTAGCAAAGAAAAAGGGGATCGGCAGGTTTACCTGATAACAGATGCTGAGCCTAATTCTGAAGACGAGAAATATGTAGGCTTTGAGAAAGCGATACAGGGTGTCAGGAGAGAGGCACTGTATTATCGCCGACAAGGCATTACTCTTAATATTGTCATGCTGGAAAAAAAACCTGTCTTGAAAGAATTCGCGGCAGAATTAGCTAGACTCAATGCAGGAAGAATATTTTTTACATCACCTGATAATTTGGGAAGAGTTGTCACCCAGGATTATCTTTCATCCAAGAGTCATTAGTCTTCATCCTTGCTGATATTATGAAAAAAAAGATCTTCAGGCAGAACGGGTAGATTTATAAATTGAATTTGTAAAAAGAGATCCTACAAGGCTAAGTTTTTTTATCCAGATAAAATGATAAATCCTTTAACCAGGGAGGCCTTTTGATAGAACCTCCTGAATGTAGGCTAACTCAAAAGATTTTTTAAAAACAAATTAATTTAACCGTATTTAATGAATGTGGGCGATATCTTATCTAAACAATAACCTTTAATTGTTGGAAGAATCGTAGATATAAATATTTTAACATCACCTAATTAACATCATTAATACTTAAATCTAATGAAACCGGAGGTCTTTTGACAATGAAAAAAACTATTATTTTTTATCTTCTTTTTACAACTCTCTTATTCATTTTTTTCCAAAACTCTCTTTTTGCCGCATTTAGGACAGGTTTGCCACATAATCCGAATTGGCTGGTAGATGAAGAACATTCTCTTTACAGTCCTGCATGGAATAAGGGGCATATTAAATGTAGTCCTCCCAGGGGAGGATATAACGAGATAACAGAGAATCAAAAGATCTTGAATTCGTGGGGTTATAAGGCCAGACCAATAGAAGAGATAAAAGATCTACTACCAGAGCCTCATTATAATATGTATTCCAGGCCTGAAGAATGGGGAACCTTTCGTATTAATGAAACCGCATGGGAA
>DAOWOF010000131.1 GCA_030642205.1 Desulfobacteraceae bacterium
CATATTGGTCTTGTTGCCTGGTTAAGTTTCTTTTTGATAAAAAAGGGGCTATCTTGTTCCTATCGATTGATTTTAAGTGTTGATATTCGTAAATTAGCGGCCTTTTTAACATGTATCCCTGTGATTGGCTATACCTTCCTGGCGGGCTTTCATCTCTCCAGCCAGAGGGCCATGATCATGGCCCTTGTCTTTCTCTGGTCAATTATCCTTGGCAGGGAGAGGGATCTCTGGTCAAGTTTGTCTCTGGCTGGAATAGTCATCCTTTTTCTTGATCCACGAGCTATCTTTAGCATTTCTTTCCAATTTTCATTTATTGCCGTAATTGGGATCCTTTGTTTAAGTCCGGTTATTTTGAATCAATTGGAGCCTGTCAGGATAAAGGCAAAGGAAGCTGGGAGGATAATCGGTTTTTTATTTGATTATTTTGTCGGCCTGGGGGTTGTAAGTCTGTCTGCCATTATTTTTCTCATGCCACTCTCCAATTTTTATTTTCACCAAATTTCGCTGGTTTCGATCCCTGCTAATATCACGGTTATTCCTATTCTGGGCATGTGGGTGATACCATTTGGCCTCTTATCTTGCCTCGTATATCCTTTTTCAGCAGGGGCAGCGGATTTACTGCTCCAATTTGATGCTTTTGGCCTTGATCTGCTAATAAGATTGGTGGTTTTTTGGTCTGATCTGCCATGGTCATGTTTTTGGACGGTGTCTCCGAATATTTGGGAAGTAATAGGATTATATGCTATTTTGTCAATGCTTTTTTTAAGAAACTATATTTGGGCAAGAAAAGGAATCCTGATTTTATTAATAATTCTGTTGCTGGACGTCGCCTGCTGGATTAAAAATGTTCGGTTTAATCATGATCTCAGAGTTACCTTTTTGGATGTGGGGCAAGCGAATGCTGCCTTGATCGAATTTCCTGGTGGAGAGAAGATGATGATAGATGCTGGTGGTGGCAGATATGGAAATTTTGACATGGGCAAAATGGTAATTGCGCCTTTTTTGTGGTATTCCAAGATCAAAAAACTTGATTATCTGGTTATGAGTCACCCCCAGTCAGATCATATAAATGGCTTGCCTTTTCTTGCCGAAAACTTTCATCCAAAAGAATTCTGGCATAATGGGGACCGGGCAGAAACAGATGCTTTTAAAAGGTTAATGACAATCATTGAAGAAAAAAAGATAACAAAATTATTACCAAAGGATTTAGCTGGAGGAAGGCTCATCGGTGGGGTAAGAGTTGAAATTCTACATCCTTTGCATGGTTGCGATGCCTTTAATTCGGCGGATAACCGAAATAATAATTCCCTGGTAGTAAAAATTTCGTTTTGTGGAAAGACTTTTCTTTTTCCAGGCGATCTGGAGATTGAGGGAGAAGAAATGGTTGTGTCTAAAAAAGGAGATTGCCTTAAAAGCGATATACTTTTATCACCTCACCATGGCAGCAAAAGTTCCAGCTCTAAAAAGTTTTTAATGAAAGTTAAGCCTCAAATTTGTGTCATTTCATCAGGAGAAGGCAATCCCTTTGGTTTTCCACATCGTCAGACCCTGTTAAGACTTCATGAATCAGGCTGCAGAATCATAAGGCTTGATAAGTCGGGATCAGTCAGATTTACCATTGCCTCACATGCGTTTAAAATTAAGACCTTTCTGGATGAGGCCTATTAAGGAGCGAATCCTTAAAGCGAAATTTTATATAATTTGAGGAGATAGGAGACTGAAATGCCAACAAAAAAACCCACTCCCAGATTTAATGTGAGAGTAAGGGTCAACATAAGCAATACCACAAAAAGATCATTACGCTCCTTAACATCAATCAGGGTTAATGCAAGCTGACTCCCGGCAAACAAAAGCAAAACTCCCAAGATAGACATGGGAAGCAGATATAAAATGGAGAGAATTTTGTCTCCAAGGAAAATGGCTAGTATTATAAATATTCCTCCTATGATAATATTTGATCCAGCGGTACGCGCCCCAAAACGATAATGGGCTGCTAAACCGCCAGCACCATGACAGAGCGGGATTCCCCCCAAAAGAAAGCTGAACAGATTGGCTAGACCCATGCTGATGCAGACGCTTATATAGGTGACTTTTTTGGATTTATCTTCAAAATATTCCTGAGATAGATCGGAATAGGCAATTACCGCGTTCCCAACGGTCATTGGGATTTGGGGTAGGACAAGAAGTAATATGGCGGTTGAAAAATCAATCCCGGATGGGAGGCCATAGGGCAATAGCTGCGGGAGATGAAACCCTGGTTTAAGCTTGTCAAACCCTTCATGGGTTCCGAGTAGCAGCCCTATTATGAGGCCGCTTATAATAATAGTCAGCCCAGCTGGAAATTTCTTGTTTCCAAGCAAGGCCAGGGTTAAGATAGAGCCTGCAATCCCTAAAAAGATGCCAATGGGGATTGGTCCCAGGCTTTGGATGGATAAATATGGTTCGGCCAGTCTTTGAAATGCCTGGTATTTGGAATCGCCGATTATAAATTTTATGGATCCTGTCATCAACAAGATGCCGGTGGAGAGTTGGACCCCCCTGACCACGGCTGGAGGGATATATTTACCGATAAATCGAATAGCGCCAGTTCCTCCTATGATTAGAAGAAATACGCCGATTAGCAGGGCTGAGGCTGAAATCTGAGTTGCTTCGATGCCTGTGGCAATGGCATATGCCCCGATAACTTTCATTGGTTGAATGGGAACTGTGACCCCATAATAAAACCCGGTCAGGATATAGAATAGGCCAATAGTAAAAAAGATTCCCAGGGGGCTAAGGCCGCAAATCATGATTATTCCCATGGCGATAGGAAGCAGAGTCCCAAGATCACCTAAAGAACCCGAAAATTCCATGCGGTTGAATTTATAGCGAGATTCCATATAAATGCTCAATATATTCCAGTGGTTAAAGTAATTATATATCTTGACCCCGGGAAAGGATATGTTTACGGAGAGCCATTCCAGGGATGTGTTTTAATTAAAACAATACTTTATGCTTGCATCTCAAGGAACATTTTCATAATTTATTATTGGAAACCTGATAAAAAGGAACGCGATTTTTTATCAGGCAGGAGAGGGTTAAGCAACCCTCTCCCGCCATTTGAAGCAAATGTAAATGGTTCCACACCTCCACAGGGGCCTCCCCGTTATCTGCCTGCGCGTGTCACACGCAGATAACGGGTCTGTTGATGGACTTCTTATGAGTCCATCATCATTAACAGATTATAGATCCTATTCCAAAAAAAATGAAACAATTATCTTTTATCCAGGTAGAAGACCATGGGACTTATTTTTGATCAAAATATTGCAAGGTTATACGATTTGTGGTATTTTTCCCAACAAGGGCGAAAAATTGACAGGTCGATTGCAAAATTAATTTCGACTTTTCTTCAACCCAGGCATGGAGAGAGAGCCCTGGATATCGGATGTGGCGTTGGAAATCATCTTCTGCTCCTGAATCGTCTTGGCCTGGATGTAAGTGGCATTGACGCATCTCCATATATGATTAAAAGGTCCAGGGAGCGACTTGGTCAACGTTACACTTTAAAAGTGGGGATGGCAGAAGATCTGCCTTTTGATGATAATGAATTTGATTTTACATTTTTGATCAATACACTGGAGTTTTTAGATTCGCCTGTTCAGGCCCTGAGGGAAGCAGGCCGAGTGACCAATAAAAAGGTCTTCGTGGGTGTGATGAACAGCCTTTCCTGGAATGGCATGTTTGACAGGATTCAAGGTTATTTTGGGGAGACGCTTTTTTCCAATGCCAGATTTTATAACCTGTGGCAGCTAAAGGCTCTGATGCAAAAGGCCTATGGAAAAGCGCCTCTTGCCTGGGGCTGTATTCAGACGCCTCCATACTTGATGACCAACTTTAATCCCTTATCAAAGGTCATGATGATTCCCAATGATTATTCTCCATTTGGTTCATTTATTGGTATAACTGCTACAATGAAATATACGGTTAAAACTGATAATCTTCCATTGAAGATTCGCATGAAAAAAAAGCCCTTAATTCCTGATAGACCTCTGAATTACGATAATATAAAAAAGAAGGTATTATAGCTAATTCCTGACCTGAATGATTAACCTCAGGAACTCAAAAAGATTTTTTACTATGCTTCAATAATTGATTTTTCTGAACTGTTCTGATAGGATCACTAACTAAGGAGGGCTTGTTAAGGTTCTTCTTAAATGGCCATCCGCTGAATTTTATAACGGCCTTCTTCAGTTCAGCGGAGGCCTAAAAGGTCTCATACAGTTAAAGGATTTTCGGAGAATTTTATGAATCGCAAAGATGAACTTGCCTTAAAAGTGACAAAAGAAATTGCTGTTAAGTTAATTGAAGTGGGAAGGTTATCTGTTAATTCCTTTGAAACCGTATGGAAGCAGATCCATAAAACAGTGTATAGCTCAATTAATGATGCTGATAAAGATATCAATAATTAGCGTCTATCCATAAATGGTAAATTCTCACTGTCCTTGACCTTGAATAAATTTTCTTGTCTGTGAATAGACAATCCCAGGTACTTATCCGAAAAAAATAACATTTATTTAAAATCAATCATATTGCACTTCCTTAAGAAATAATCCCTGAGGCGGGGCCTTTATACCGGCCATGCGGCGATCCCTGGATTTAAGGATATCATTAAATTTACTCAGGGTGATTTTTTTTAGTCCTACCTGCACTACAGTTCCAACGATATTGCGTACCATATGCTTTAGAAAGCCTTCTGCCGCAAAAGAAAAATGGAGTAATCCTTCATCAGTCGGCTCTATCAGTTGAGCTTGATAGATAGTCCGAACCGGGTTTTTATTATTGCTTCCTGATGATCTAAAGGAGGAAAAATCATGTCTGCCAACTATCATCTGCAAATTTTTTTTCATTAATTCTATATCAAGTGGAAGTTTAATATGCCAAATATAATTTCTTTGAAAGATCTTTGGATTTGATCGATTTAGAATTCTATAATTATATATTTTGCATTTGGCATCATATCTTGAGTGGAATCCAAGTGGAACATTCGTAGCATCCTTGATAAAGATATCATCGGGAAGCAAGCTGTTAAGGCCTCGCTTGAATATATCAGGATGCAATCTTGAATTCGTCATAAAATTGCATACTTGACTTAAAGCATGAACCCCGGAATCGGTTCTGCCGGACGCGATTAATTTCACGGGTTCATTAGCCATTATCTGGATTTTTTCTTCAATCTTTTCCTGAATAGTGATTGCATTTTTTTGCCGCTGCCATCCATGATAGTTACTGCCATCATATGCTAGTGTTAGTTTGATATTTTGCAATTTGTACCCGTCTTGCTCACTGTAAAGGATCGAATTATAATTAGTACTACAAGGCCATTTAGTATTTTTGGTGTAACATATAGCCTGGCTTAAGCAACTTTAATACAATATATTGTATGTAAATCAACAAGTGTCGTTGTAAGGTTAGGGTTTGTCTGGAAATAAGCCGGACAATATTGCGTTCAGATTTAGGCTGGATCGGGCAAAGATAGCCTGAAGATGATATGCACAAATGGGGAAACTATTTAGGCCTCGTAGCTTAGAAGGTATTTTGCAAAGACAGGTACTTTTTTAACTTCTCAAACAGTCAGACATTTTAAATTCTTACAATCTGCAAACTCTGGTTAAAAGATAATTTAATATCATTTTACCAGAACTTGTTGAGAGGTCAGGATGTTTTCTCAAAATAAAAAAAGGGGAGTTAAGTATAGCTCCCTTTTTTATTATACAGCTAATCAGCAATTAGATTTTATATGCAAGAACTGCTTTAGCTACGATCTTAGTAAGGTATATAAAGATGTCACTCCGGTAAAACCTGCGTCCAGGTGATCTAAAGCTCTTATCGTTTGGAGTATTGGAACTTGGCCCTTGCTCCAGGTTGAC
Source organism: Desulfobacteraceae bacterium (assembly GCA_030642205.1). Lineage (GTDB taxonomy): Bacteria > Desulfobacterota > DSM-4660 > Desulfatiglandales > Desulfatiglandaceae > DAOWOF01. The sequence goes on from DAOWOF010000131.1 coordinate 5,907, forward strand.
CGTATTTCTTACGTTCTTTCATTCTTGGGTCTCTTGTTAAAAAGCCATTCTTTTTGAGTACCTCTCGTAATGAGGGATCTCCTGAAACGATGGCCCTGGTGATACCGTGTCTGATAGCCCCTGCCTGCCCAGATGTCCCACCACCTTTAACATTGACAGTCATATCATATTTACCAGTGGTATTTGTCACTTCAAAGGCTTCCATGATAACTATTTTGTCACATTCTTTTACAACATACTCATTAAAATTTTTTTTGTTTATTTTCAATATTCCGTTGCCAGGTTTAAGCCATACCCTTGCCACGGCAGTTTTCCTTTTTCCAGTAGCATATAATACTTCCTGTGCCATTTAAATCTCCAGTTTTTCTGCTTGTTGCGCGGCATGTGGATGTTGTGATCCAGCATATATCTTTAATTTTTTTAGCTGTCGACGCCCAAGAGTGTTTTTAGGAAGCATCCCTTTAACTGCGAATCGCAAAATATCTTCCGGTTTTTTTTCTAATACTTTTTTTGCTGAAGTTGTTTTTAAGCCACCAATATAGCCGCTGTAGCGGTAATAATTTTTATCATCCCATTTCTTACCTGTTAAAACTACTTTATCGGCGTTAATAACAATAATGAAGTCCCCAGTGTCTGCATGAGGAGTGAATATAGGCTGATGTTTACCTCTAAGACGCATGGCTATTTGCGTAGCCAGTCGACCTACGATTTTATTCTTGGCATCAATTAAATACCATTTTTTCTGAATTTCATGTTCTTTTGCAACATATGTTTTCATGGTTTATGTCCTAATTTGCAGAAAGTTGAAATAGAATTTTTAAGCAAAAAAGGCTTATATGTCAAGCTTTTTATTAAATATCCAGTAAAAAATTATTGAATATTACTTTGAAA
>DAOWOF010000007.1 GCA_030642205.1 Desulfobacteraceae bacterium
AGGTCGTAAAGAAAGAACCCGTTAAATATAAACATGTATAATGATACACTAGGAAATTTTACAAATAGATTCAGCCTTGATGGGTTCTTTCTTAACGATCTCTAATACATTCAAACAGTTTTAAAGTTTAATCATATCAGTGTTGCGTATCTGAAATCAGCATCTTTGAAATAGCTTCTAAGTAACAAGATTTGGAGTTTAGCACTCAACTAGTTGAAACCCATACTTTTTGCCCTTTTTGCGAGATTTCTTGGAGCTCGTTTTTGATGGGCTGCTTCTTGGGTATTTGTTACTTTTATAATAAACGCCGGGATTTTTCACCCCGGTTAGATTGCTGAATACTTACAGCTAATTTTAATATACAAGGATCTGTTTATTAATGAGGTTATTTTTGTTCAGGATCATGGCACATGCTCATCTGTCTAGTTTAAAATAAACCATTTAAACGTATCATTTGACCTTTTTATGGTCTATGCTATGCATAGTATCCTTGAATGAAGATGATCCGCTTTTTTTGTTTTGGTCCTAAACACCTTTAACATTATTGCTTGGGAATTCTAATTATTGTTCCTTGGGTGTAAAAAAATCCTGCCTGAATAAAAGCGCCTAAACGTAGATGTATATTGCGCTATCATTAAATCATGTAGATAAAATATGACTGATACTTTAAAAGATTGAGGAAAATTTATGAGCAGTAGTGTAAAAAGGGTTGTGGTTGTTACTGGAGGTTCAAAGGGAATAGGCCGGGCTGTCGCCTTGAAATTTGCGGAAGAACAGGCCAAAATAATAATTGTTCATTATGATCCGGATGAAGAGGCCGCGGATGAGACCTTGAATCTATTGGCACAAAAAGGGATTGAGGCCATAAGCAGAAAAGTGGATGTATCTTCCTTTGGAAAGATGGAAGATTTTTTTAATGAGCTCCTTGATAAATATAAAAAAATCGATGTCCTTGTTAATAACGCGGGAATCATCAGAGATGCTCTTTTGATAAGGATGGATGAAAATGCCTGGGATATGGTACTCAATATAAATTTAAAAAGCGTTTATAATTGTACTAAATCCGTTGCCCGAACAATGTTAAAACAGCGTTCGGGTTGTATTGTTAATATTGCTTCGGTCGTGGGCCAAATCGGAAACGCGGGACAGGCGAACTATTCCGCGTCCAAGGCAGGAATCATGGGGTTTACCAAATCTGTGGCCAGGGAGATGGCATCTCGCGGAGTTATTGTAAATGCTGTAGCTCCAGGTTTTATTGATACGGAAATGACTAGAGGCTTACCAGACAAAGCCAGAAATGATTTGATTAAACAGATTCCCATGGGCAAATTGGGATCTCCTGAAGATGTTGCTGAAACTGTTTACTGGCTATGCTCCAATGCGGCAAATTATATCACTGGTCAAATAATTCACGTGAATGGCGGCATGTATATGTAATTTAAATACCTTATAAAAAATATGAAATCTTAGGAGGTTTATTTTAATGGCAAGTGTTGAGGAAAAGATTAAAAACATTATTTGTGAGCAGCTGGATGTCCCTGAAGAAGATGTAATTCCAACTGCTTCATTTGTTGATGATCTAGGTGCTGATTCATTAGATCAGGTTGAATTGATAATGGCGATGGAAGAAGAATTTGATCTTTCTATCTCTGACGAAGATGCTGAAATGATAACTTGTGTTCAAGATGCTGTAAGTTATGTTAACAAGGCATTATAGGCGATTCTTTTTTAGAAATATTTTTTGGCGGTACTTTTAATAACTAATGCCATTCCTGCATATTATTTATGCCTTTTATCGGGGTTTTGTACTTTTGTCTTGCCCCAAATTTTCTAAAAACTTTTAGGAGCAGATGAATGACCAGAAGGGTTGTTGTTACAGGTCTTGGGGTAGTGTCACCACTTGGTATTGGGGTTCAGGATAATTGGCAGGCTGTTTGCTCAGGAAAATCTGGGATTGGTCCTATTACCAGGTTTGATGCGACTGAGTTTGCCTCCAGGATTGCTGGTGAAGTAAAGGGCTTTAAGGCCAATGATTATATGGCCAAACAACAGGTTCGTCGTTTTGATACCTTTATCCATTATGCCGTTGCATCTGCTAGGATGGCAATGGAGGACTCCGGCCTGATAATTAATGACAAAAATAGCCTTAAAGTCGGATGTCTTACCGGATCCGGCTTAGGCGGCTTAGGAATGTTGGAGTATTATCATAGCCAACTTGTAGAGAAAGGACCACGTCGTATCAGTCCTTTTTTTATTCCAGGTATTATAGCCAATATGGCTCCGGGTGTCATTGCAATTGAATTCGGAGCCAAGGGGCCTAATCTTTCAATAGAAACAGCCTGTGCCGCGGGTTCTCATGCCATTGGCGAGGCATTCCGCTTTATTCGGGAAGGAATAGCGGATGCCATGATAACAGGAGGATCGGAGGCAGTTATATCTCCTCTTGCCGTGGGTGGCTTTTGTTCCATGCGGGCGCTTTCAACCAATAATGATGAGCCTCAAAAGGCATCAAGACCATTTGAATTGAACCGTGATGGCTTTGTTATTGGAGAAGGCGCAGGCATACTGATTCTTGAAGAACTTGATCATGCCCTCGATCGGGGCTCAAAGATTTACGGGGAAGTTGTTGGATACGGACTTACAGCAGACGCATATCATATCTCCGCTCCTGATCCGGATGGCGCTGGCGCTGCCGGTTGCATGAAAATGGCCCTTGATTATGCGTCTCTTGACCCTGAGGATATTGATTATATTAATGCTCATGGCACTTCTACGGCCTTGAATGATTTGGCAGAAAACAAGGCTATCAAAACTGTTTTCAAGGAACATTCCTATAAACTGGCCATTAGTTCAACTAAGTCTATGACGGGACATCTTCTTGGAGGCGCGGGGGGTGTCGAAGCTATTTTTTCATTTCTGTCAATCAAAGATGGCATAATTCCTCCTACTATTAATTATGATGATCCTGATCCTGAATGTGACCTGGATTATACTCCTAATGTGGCCAGGAAAAAGAAAATCAAATTTGTCATGTCCAATTCTTTCGGATTTGGCGGAACTAATGCTGCTCTGATTTTTAAGCGATATGAAGCTTGATTGCGTTGTTATAGCCTTCCGAGGTATAAATGAGGGGGATAAAATTTTTTGATGAGGATCATAATAGGTTCGGATCACGCGGGTTTTGATCTTAAAGAGCTATGCCGCAGACATTTGGAAAAATGTTCTGATTTTGTAATCAAGGATGTCGGTGTTTATAGCACTGATTCATGTGATTATCCAATAATTGCTCATCAGATATCCAAGGCAGTTGTCAAAGGTGAATATGACAGAGGGCTTTTAATTTGTGGAACCGGTTTGGGGATGAGTATAACTGCCAATAGATATAACGGTATTAGAGCTGCTCTTTGTCATAATCTCTATACGGTCCGTATGAGCAGGCTACATAATGACGCCAACATCCTTGTTATGGGAGGTCGGGTTATTGGAGTTGGGATTGCGATCGAAATGCTGGATCTTTTCCTTGAAACCGGCTTTGAGGGTGGTCGTCATCTTAATAGAGTAAAACAAATTGATCGGAAGGTTTAAATTGGATGAGAAGACTTTAAAACAGACCGATATCGCAGTCTATAAAGCTATCCAGTCAGAAACAAGACGAGAGATGGACCATTTGGTCATGATAGCTTCTGAAAATTATGCAAGCAGGGCCGTTATTGAGGCTCAAGCTAATGTAATGACAAATAAATATGCCGAGGGCTATCCCGCGGCCAGATATTATGGCGGTTGTGAATTTGTTGATGAAGTGGAAGAGATTGCCATAAAACGGGCAAAAGATCTGTTTAAGGTTGAATACGTAAATGTTCAGCCCCATTCCGGATCCCAGGCAAATATGGCTGTTTATATGAGCTTTTTGTCCCCGGGTGACGTAATTTTAGGTATGAATTTGGCACATGGAGGCCATTTGAGCCATGGAAGCAGCGTTAGTTTTTCCGGCATGTTATATAAGGGCATTTCCTATGGACTTAATTCTCGGACTCAGCTTATTGACTATGATCAGATCAATGATCTGGTAAAGATGCATAAGCCAAAGATGATTATAGCTGGGGCCAGCGCTTATCCACGTCAGATTGATTTTAACCTGTTCCATGAGATTGCTCATTCCAATGGGGCATATTTGATGGTTGACATGGCTCACATCGCAGGGCTTATTGCCGCAAATTTACATCCTTCACCTGTTGGAAAGGCAGATTTTATAACTTCCACCACACATAAGACGCTTAGAGGCCCCAGAGGCGGACTGATTTTAGCCAGAAAAGAATTTGGTCCCAGGTTGAATAAAGGAATCTTTCCCGGTATTCAAGGGGGGCCATTGATGCATATTATTGCTGCCAAAGCGGTTTCTTTTAAAGAAGCTATGACACAGGATTTCATTGATTATCAAGTCCAGGTCATAAAAAATGCCAAGGTACTGGCTGATGAATTGATGCGTCTTGGTTTTGATCTCATATCCGGAGGAACTGATAATCATCTTTTACTGGTAGATCTAAGTAAAATGGCCATAACCGGGCAGGAGGCAGAGCATGCGCTTGAACAGGTTGCTATAGTTGCAAATAAAAACTCTATTCCTTTTGATAAAAGAGGTCCTCGTGTGACCAGCGGGTTAAGATTAGGAACCCCTGCCTTAACTACCAGGGGTATGAAGGAGCCTGAAATGAAGATTATAGCATCTATCATAAAAGGAGTTATTAAAGATCCAGGAAATCAAATTGAGCTGGCCAGGGCCAGGAACAAAGTTCTGGAAATTTGTGAGAGCTATCCCATTTATCAAAGTCTGATGTACGACAAAAAGGAAAATATCCAGTGAGACCTTCATGGTCGGAATATTTTATGTCCATTGCTGCAATGGTCGCACAGAGATCAACATGTTTAAGACGCAAAGTTGGAGCTATTATAGTAAAGGATAAGAGGATACTGACGACAGGCTATAATGGCGCGCCTGTAAAAATGAAACATTGCCAGGATGTTGGCTGTATCAGGCTAAAAGATTCTCTTCCATCAGGTGAACGGCATGAATTATGTCGAGGTCTTCATGCTGAGCAAAATGCGATCATTCAGGCCGCATACCACGGTATTGCTATTAATAACGCGATTCTCTATTGTACAAATAAACCCTGTGTGATATGTGCTAAAATGATAATTAATTCTGGCATTATAAAAGTCTATTATAGAGACGATTATTCTGATCCACTGGCAGACCAGATATTTGCTGAAACGACAATGGAGCTTGAAAGGCTTATCTTATGAAATGTCCATATTGTATGGAGATTAATAATAAAGTAATTGACTCTCGTCTTAGTAAAGATGGACGAATGATCAGGCGACGGCGTGAATGCATCTCATGTAATCGAAGGTTTACTACTTACGAAAAACTGGAAGATGTCCGTCCGATGGTTGTAAAAAAAGATGGCAGGAGAGAACCATTCAATCGGGATAAAATTATTACAGGAATCCGTAATGCTTGTCAAAAACGACCTATCAGCATAACTAAGATTGAGGAGTTTGTAGATTCTCTGGAAATATTTTTTCAGGAACTTGGCAAGAAGGAGGTCGATAGTTTTCAGATTGGAGAGCAAGTCATCTCAACCCTAAGGGAGTGGGACGAGGTTGCCTATGTGCGTTTTGCTTCTGTGTATAGACATTTCAAAGATATTAATGAATTTATAGCAGAATCAGAGGGGATCTTGAATTCCAGGAAAAAAGAGGACTAGGTTGCTGAATCGAATCCGTCCCTGACGTACATGCTTAAATAGTGTCTGAATGAAAACCATGTCTTTTCGTTCGAGCACTAAATAACAGCAATTCTTGGGCAGTAGCCCGGATATGATGCCGCATTTCAAGTTCCTGTCCTATCAAACTCTATCCGCTCAATACATTATGGCAGCTCCTTTGTCTTGAAAAATGTATCCGTAATCACCTGTTTATTGAAGTTTACTTCAAATGGCTGTGGAGGGGCATTCCTTTCGCGTCAAGTCAAAATGCCCAAAGCAAGGCTATCTGTGCCTTAAAAAATATTGAGAATATTGATTGAGTGATTTAGATAAAAAATTTATGAAAGAAGCCTTGTTACAGGCCAAAAAAGGACTTGGGCGAACATCACCGAATCCGGTTGTAGGCGCTGTTATAGTTTTAGGGAAAAAAATTATTGCGACAGGCTATCATCGTCAGGCAGGTATGGCTCATGCCGAGATTGAAGCCCTGTCAAAGCTGGGGGAGAACGGGGCAAGGGGCGCTACTCTATATGTTACACTGGAACCCTGTAATCATCACGGAAAAACGCCTCCTTGCACAGAGGCAATATTAAAGAGCGGGATTTCTCGGGTTGTTATAGGCATGAAAGATCCTAATCCTCATGTAGCGGGATGCGGATGTGAGTTTTTAAGAGAGAAAGGAATTCAAACTGTTACAGGGATATTGGAGAAACAATGCCAAAGGCTTAATGAGGCCTTTATTAAATTTATATCTGCTAACCGTCCTTTTGTTATTTCTAAATCGGCCCTTACTCTTGATGGATGGACAGCTACTTCAACGGGACATTCAAAATGGATAACCAGCGAGAAATCAAGAGATTTTGTACATAGGCTAAGGGATCAGGTGGATGCCGTAATGGTAGGAATTGGAACTGTTCTTGCCGATGATCCCCGCCTTACAACCCGTTTGGAAAAAAAAACAGCTAAAGATCCTAAACGTATAATCCTGGATACTAATCTCAGAACACCCATAACTGCTAAAATAGTAAACCATGATTCTTCTGAGGATACCTACATTGTAGTTGATGAAAAACTAGGCATGGATAGAAGATCATCTTTTCTTAAAAAGGGAATTAAGCTGATTTTAAATCCTGCTAAAAATGGCAGGATTGATCTACCTGTCCTTTTGGATCATTTAGCACAGATGTCTGTAAGCAGTTTGCTTATAGAAGGTGGGGCAAATATTTTGGGCTCCTTTATAAGAGAAAACCTTATAGATAAATTTTATATCTTTAAATCTCCCAAGATTCTAGGCGGAGATGATGGAATACCTTTGGCAGCTGGCTATGGAGCAAAAAGAATGGATGAAAGTATATCCTTAACAGATCTTGATTATCAACGGTTTGGGGATGATATCCTGATTACAGGCTACCCTATCTATCCTTTTTAATGGTAAAAAAAGGCTTTCTAAAATGTATTTCCACTTCCTAAATTCAAAGGGTTAATTATGTTCACCGGTTTAATTCAGGGTATTGGAAAAGTAAAAAATATCCAGCGTCAAGTGGGAGATCTAAAGATAAGGATTACACCCCTTTTTGACTTAAATGATCTCAGCATTGGAGAGAGTATTGCTGTAGATGGGGTCTGTCTTACTGTTACAGAGTTTACTGAGCAGGATTTTCAGCTGGATGTTTCAGGGGAAACTCTTAAAACAACGACTTTATCCAATATCAAGTCAGGAGATCTTGTTAACCTTGAAAGGGCATTACGTCTTTCTGATCGTCTTGGAGGCCATCTTGTTTCAGGCCATGTGGATGGAATTGGAAAAATACTGAGAACCGAGGCCAAACAGCGATCATGGCGTATCAGGATAGGAATAAATCCATATCTGTTACGATATATCCTTAAAAAGGGTTCCATTGCTGTAGACGGGGTTAGCTTGACAATAAACCACTGTGAAAATGATTTTTTTGAAGTAAACATTATCCCCCATACCGGGACAGAGACTACACTTCTGAAAAAGGGGGCAGGAAGATTAGTAAATATTGAAACTGACCTAATTGGAAAATATATTGAAAACTTTTATTTAAAGGACAGATCAAGTAATGCGAAATCAAGTGGTTCAACGATTGATCTGGAAATGCTGATTAAGCAAGGATTTGGTGATTAAGATGCCTACGGCAAAAATATCAGAAGTATTAGAGGATTTAAAACAAGGAAAAATGATTATTCTCGTGGATGATGAGGACAGGGAGAATGAGGGCGATTTAACCATTGCCGCTGAAAAAATAACTCCTGAAGTAATCAATTTCATGGCAAAATATGGTCGTGGGCTCATATGCCTTTCATTAGCCCCGACTATAGTGGAGAAATTGAAGCTTTCTCAAATGGTATCCCAGAATGAATCCGCTTTTAAAACAGCTTTTACGATTTCAGTTGAGGCTCGAGAAGGGGTAAGTACAGGAATATCAGCTGCTGATCGTGCCCATACAATACTTACTGCAGTGGATGATAATTCTGTGCCAGGGGATCTCGTTTATCCGGGCCATGTCTTTCCTATCCGGGCCAGAAGAGGCGGGGTATTATTCAGGACTGGTCAAACGGAAGGCTCAGTGGATTTGGCCCGTTTGGCGGGTCTTAAGCCAGCTGGTGTAATATGCGAGATTATGAATGATGATGGCACTATGTCCAGAATGCCTCAACTGGAAAAATTTGCTGAAAAACACAACCTTAAAATCGCTACAGTTGCTGATATCATCTCCTATCGGATGCGCAATGAGTCATTTGTACACCAAGTGACAGAGACCGTTTTGCCAACAGCTTTTGGAGAATTCAAGGCATATTGTTACAAAAATGATATAGATGATTATGAGCATTTGGCTCTGGTTAAAGGTGATATTGATCCTGAAAAAGAAATAATGGTCAGAGTACATTCACAATGCTTAACAGGCGATGTCTTTGGCTCATATCGTTGTGATTGCGGTGAACAATTAAAGAAGGCTATGGGTTTAATTGAAGAAGAGGGCCTTGGCGTGATTCTGTATCTCCAGCAGGAGGGCCGCGGTATTGGTCTGGGCAATAAATTAAAGGCCTATAAACTACAGGATAATGGCTATGATACGGTTGAAGCCAATGAAAAACTGGGTTTCAAGGCTGACCTGAGAGATTATGGAGTTGGTGCTCAGATTTTATCTAATCTGGGGATCAAGAAAATGCGTTTAATTACTAACAATCCTCAAAAAATTGTGGGGCTTGAAGGTTATGGCTTGCAGGTTACAGGCAGGGTCCCTGTTGAATGTGATATTCGACCGGAAAACCAGAAGTATCTATTTACCAAGTGCCACAAACTTGGACATCTTTTAAAAAACTTTGATTTATCAAAGCCAGATTAGGGACGAGGCCGTCCCTTAGGGTAAAGGGGTTTAAGTTATGCCCAAAATAATAGAAGGAAACTTAACTGCTAAAGGTCTTAAATTCGCAATTACAGTAAGTCGATTTAATGATTTTATTTCTTCAAGGCTGCTAGATGGAGCGTTGGACTGTCTTGTTCGCCATGGAGCTGATGACGACCATATTTTTTTGATAAAGGTTCCGGGCGCCTTTGAAACGCCATTGGCAGCAAAAAAACTTGCTGAAAGCGGTAAATATGATGCCATAATATGCCTGGGAGCAGTAATCAGGGGTGCAACTCCCCATTTTGATTATGTGGCATCTGAAGTATCAAAAGGGATTGCCAATGTTGCTCTGGAAACGGGTATACCCATAAGCTTTGGGGTTTTAACTACCGATAGCCTGGAGCAGGCCATTGAAAGAGCCGGTTCCAAATCCGGAAATAAAGGTGTTGAAGCCGCCATGGCAGCTATTGAAATGGCTAATCTATTTCAGGCTATTTGATCATGATCTTTTTAGGGATATACAGTATATAATGGGTGATAGACGCAAATCTCGTGAGTTGGCCATTCAAGTTCTTTTTAGTCTGGAATTCATCTCAAAAGATCCTGATGAAGTCTTTGAGCGGGTATGCAACAATTTTTATGCGCCTGAGTCTATACAAACTTTTGCAAAACAAATAGTCCTTGGCGTTTATAAGAACAAAGAGAGATTGGACGTCATGATAAGAGATAATTCCCTGAATTGGCGTTTGGAAAGGATATCCCATATGGATATCTCTATCCTCAGATTGGCCACCTATGAAATTCTCTTTGAGGAAAATATTCCGCCTAAGGTGTCAATTTATGAGGCTGTGGAGCTTGGAAAAAAGTTCAGTAGCGAAAAATCAGGTAGTTATTTGAATGGTGTTTTAGATAAGATTTATAAAGAATATTTGCAGAAAAAAACCTGACATCAGATATCTAATCCTTATTTAATTCCGGTTTCTTAGCTCTTAGGACTTGTTCGGACAACTCCTAAATCGAACATAGGTATAATTTATAATGAATTATGATCATCAAAAACTAGAAGCCAAATGGCAGACCATTTGGGATGAGCAGGGGCTTTTTCAAGTCTCTGTGGATCATGACAAAGAAAAATATTATCTCCTTGAAATGTTTCCATATCCATCAGGCAAGATCCATATAGGTCATGTGAGGAATTATACGATTGGAGATGTGATAGGCAGGTATAAAAAGATGACAGGGAAAAATGTCCTTCATCCAATGGGATGGGATGCATTTGGAATGCCTGCCGAGAATGCTGCCATTGAGAATAATACCCATCCTGCTAAATGGACCTATGATAATATAAAGGCGATGCGAAAACAGTTGAAGCGATTAGGTTTCAGCTATGATTGGACTCGGGAGCTCGCAACATGTGATCCTGAATATTACCGTTGGGAGCAGCTTATCTTTTTAAAGATGTATGAAAAAGGTTTAGCATATAAAAAGCGGACTAATGTTAATTGGTGTGAGAAGTGTCAGACTGTTTTAGCCAATGAACAGGTGGAAGATGGATGTTGTTGGCGTCATTCGGATCAAGAAGTGGCTATAAAAGAAATGGATAGCTGGTTTTTTAAGATAACCGACTACGCTGATGAGATTCTATCTTATTCACGGGAACTACCTGGATGGCCAGATAGGGTCTTGACTATGCAGAAACACTGGATTGGAAAGAGCTATGGGGCTGAGATTTATTTCCCTATGGTGGCCTCGGAAGAAATTATAAAAGTTTTTACTACCCGTCAGGACACCTTATTTGGGGCTACTTTTTTGTGCTTTGCCCCTGAGCATCCAATGGTCAAGGAGATGATCAAAGGACTTCCACAGGAAGAGGAAGTCCTTGGTTTTGTGGATCGTACTCTGAAGATGGATAGCTTTATGCGTACTGCTGATTATACTGAAAAAGAAGGAGTCTTTTCCGGCAGATATTGTATTAATCCTGTGACCAGGGAGCAGATTCCTATTTATATAGCCAACTTTGTCCTTTTTGATTATGGTACCGGCGCTATTATGGCTGTTCCAGCTCATGATCAAAGGGATTTTGAGTTTGCCAGGAAATACGGTCTGCCTTTAAAAGTCGTGATCACTCCTGATGATTGTCTACTGGAAGCAGAAACCATGACAGAAGCATTTGTAAGTGAGGGCATTTTAGTAAATTCAGGCCATTTTAACGGCAAGTCCAACCTTGATGCCCTTGATGAGATTGCTGAATATCTGGAAGCCCATGGTATTGGCGCCAAAACAACCAACTATAGGCTCAGGGACTGGGGTATTTCCCGTCAACGTTACTGGGGAACTCCAATTCCAATTATTTATTGTGAAAATTGTGGAGTAGTACCTGTGCCCGAAGAGGATCTGCCTGTAGAGCTCCCCCTGGATCTTGATCTTCGGTCAAATGGCGGTTCTCCTTTGCCGTTTGAGCCTTCATTTTATGAAACTCTGTGTCCCAGGTGTCAGAAAAAAGCCAGGCGTGAAACTGATACCATGGATACCTTTGTTGAGTCTTCATGGTATTTTGATCGCTATACCTGTCCTGAATATGAGGATGGGCCATTAGATCCTGAAAAGGTCAATTACTGGATGCCGGTTGATCAGTATATAGGTGGCATTGAGCATGCTATCCTGCACCTTCTCTATTCCCGTTTTTATACCCGGGTTTTGAATGATTTTGGATATCTTGACACCAATGAACCTTTTACCAGATTATTGACACAGGGGATGGTCTGCAAAGAAACCCAGGAGTGTCCGGAGCATGGTTATCTTTATCCTTATGAAGTAAAGGATGGATGTTGTGAACACTGCCATACTAAAGTAGTGACTGGTAATATCGTCAAAATGTCCAAATCAAAGAAGAATGTAATTGATCCACAGGATTTGATTGATAAATATGGCGCTGATACAGTCCGTATGTTCTGCCTTTTTGCAGCACCACCTGAAAGAGATCTTGAATGGAGCGAGCAGGGGGTTGAGGGCTCTTTTCGTTTTTTAAAACGACTTTGGCGTTTGGTTTCGGATAATTATTCGAATTTATCAAAAGCACCATTATATCAAGGCCAGGCATTAAAAACAGATCTTCTTAAGGATCTGCATAGAAAAACACATAATACAATTAAACGCGTCACCAATGATATTGAAGACCGTTTTCACTTTAACACTGCCATTGCTGCTGTAATGGAGCTCGTAAATGAAATCTACCATTTTCTGAATAAAGCAAAGATCAAAGACCAGGGAGAAGAATGGTCTGTAGTGAAAGAAGCGATTGAAGCCGCAATTATACTCCTTTCACCGGTGGTTCCGCATATAGCGGATGAGCTTTGGAATAAAATGGGTCACAACAACTGCCTTGTTTCGATTCCTTGGCCTGAATATGATCAAGAGGCCCTGAAAACCGAAACGCGATTGATTGTCATACAAGTCAATGGCAAGGTAAGAAATAGAATTGAAGTGCCAGCCACTCTTAGTGAAGATGAGATAGAAACACTTGCCCTGACTGATGCAAGGATACTTGATTTTATTGGCGGGAAACAGATCCGGAAGGTTATTGTAGTTAAGAAAAAACTTGTTAATATAGTTGTTTAAGAGGGCATCATGTTCTCCACAAAAATTCCTTCCTTTAGCTTTGCCTTAATTCTTTTACTTAAAAACTTTAAATCTTCCATTGGGATATTTATATTCCTATATATGATTTTGTATATAATGGGGTGTGGTTATAACTTCCGGGCGACCGGAGTACCAATGGGAATAGAAATTGAAAGTATTGCTATTCCTTTAATAAAAAGCAGCTCATCCATGTTAGGATTTGAAGGCATTTTTACCAAGGTCATCCGTGATGAGTTTATCAGTCATGCAAAGATTTCACTCGTATCACGAGATAAGGCTGACGCTGTTTTATTAGGTACTGTTTATGATGTAATCTCTGATCCTGATAGTTACCGTGTTGAGACCCACACCATCAACGGTCATGAGGTTAACTATGAAGAGACCAGCAGGCGTGAGTTAAAGGTGCTCTTTGATGTCAAACTTATATATCGAAGCACAGGTAAGATTATTTGGGAAGAAAAGGGCATGGATACAAACACAAGTTATTCAGTAAGCTCAGATCCTCTGATTAATCGTCATTATAAACGAAATGCCATCAAGGCAATTGCCAGTACCTTTGCATCCAGAATTTACAATAAGACCATGGAAAGGTTTTAATGCCTTCGGAGTTGACAGGAGATGAGATTCTTCACCAACTGGATCAGGGTAAATTATCCCCTTTTTATCTTTTTTATGGTGAAAATGAGTTCCTTCAGGAGATGACCCTGACTAAATTGCGCAACGGAATTATTAATGAGGATTCCAGCGATTTCAATTTTCATCTTTTTTATTGTGAAAAATCCAGGTGCCCGGATCCTGTCAGCATTATTAATCTTGCCAGGACGTTCCCTTTTTTGGCCGCAATGAGGCTTATTATTGTTCGTAATACAGAGCATTTTTCAACTGCTGATCTTAAAGTTTTTCTCTCCTATCTCAATAATCCTATTAAATCAACCTGTCTGATCTTTGTAACGTCAACACCTGATTTTAGAAAAAAATTTTTCGCGAAATTCAGAGAGCTTACTCTGGCTGTAAACTTTAGGAAACTATTTGGCAACCAGGTCATATCCTGGATCAAAGAGATGGCTCGAAAAACGGGCTTACATATAAATCATACCGCCTGTTTGTATTTACATCAGATGACAGGAAACAACTTGATGATCTTATCATCTGAAATAGAGAAGCTCTATACCTGCTATGGGACAAAAGCTATTGGTGTCGATGAGGTAAAGGCCCTCTGCATTAACAGTCAAACCTATACTATTTTTGAATTAATAGATGAAATAGCTTTAAAAAATTGTGAGAAGGCTCTCCTTATTTTTAAAAGATTTATGGCTGAGGAGGGAAAAACGGCCGCCTTGAGAATAATTGGCATGTTAAATCGACAGATAAACCTGCTTTTGCAGAATAAATTGTATATCAAAGATGGAGGCCATCTTAATGAGATGGCTCGCGATCTTGGTATTGCACCCTTTTTAGTCAAAAAAATTAATCAGCAAGCAAGGCTCTGGATCATTGAAGACCTGGAAAAATCAATTACTCTTTTATATGAAGCTGACAACCTGATAAAAACAGGCTCTTCCGTAACTCTGGTGTTGGAGAATGTTATTATCTCTATTTGTAAGGCATAGAAAATCAGGAAGCAGATATTTGATTAATTTGTTTAGACAATCTGGAAATCTTTCGAGCGGCTTGGTTTTTATGCATAATTCCTTTGCCAGATGTCTTCTGAATGATGGAAGCAGCTAGGATAAATTTTTCTTTGGCCTCATCTGCATTTTTGTTGCTTATTGCAGCCCTTACTTCCTTGATGGCTTTTTTTACCCTTGTTTTATAACCTTTATTCCTTACTCGTTTGACTTCGCTCTGCTGTGCCCTTTTTATAGCTGATTTATGATTGGCCAATATTTACCTCCAAATAAATTTAATAAATCAAGACAATATATACTAGTTGAGAGTTCTATGTCAAGCGCTCTAGTAAGATCTTAGGACAATTGCATGAAAATTTTGGTAGCATTTAATATCTAGCAATAAACTGGCCTTGAACATTCACATAGAAAAATGGGCATTATTAAATAAGAATAGCCTTAAACTGTTTTATGATGTCTCCTGATAGCCGACTATTGGGGAGCTAAAACAACGCACATGATGTTCAGGGCCATTGAAAAACCGTGATTTGCGGCCTTTCAAGGTATAAACAGTCCCAAAGTATTTATTGACTCATAAATCTATTTACTTTACCTTTATAGCAAAATTAAGTGATGTGTTCATAAAAAGATCCTGATTTCATTTTAGATGGGTAAGCATACCTCGTCTTTCATTTTTTGTTGTGCCTGCCAAGGCATGGGGTTGATTAGAAATTAAGGCATAAAGTTAAATCTTTGCAAAACTTCCACTTTAGAAGTCTGCGTTTATCTGCTCAATTTTGTCGTCCTTGAAGGCACATTAAATTGAACATTATTCAAAGGTTGTAAAGTATCATTAACGGTTTTAGGTAGAGCCGAAATGCCATCTAATTTTTTCATAAAAAAGGTAAATGCAAATGGTTTCCAGGTTGGAAATAAGATTAAAAAGAGATTTATTTGATGCTGATGGCGCAACGGTAAAACGTAAAGCAAAGGAATATTTTGATTTTGATGTCAAAGATTTGAGAGTAATCAGGATTTTGACTATTGACACTGACCTGACACCGGATCAATGCGCGTTTGTCCGTAAAAATATTTTTACTAATCCTGTTACAGAAGAATCATCCTTTGAGTCCCTGGCAGATTATTTTGACTGGCTGATCTGGGTTGGCTTTCGCCCTGGAGTAAGAGATACTGCCGGCAGCACTGCCGTTGAGGCGATCGAAGATTTTTTAGGTCTTAAGTTTAAGCCTGATGAGGCTGTTTATACCTCCAAACTTTATGAAATTACGGGCAGTCTTACTTATGAACAGGTAAACAGAATTGCAGGAGATCTTTTGGCCAATGATCTTATTCAGGAGTGGAAGATCTTCTCCCGTGATGACTGGCAGCCTGAAAAAGGGATAGGATTTATCATTCCGAAAGTCATTCTAGCCCATGATCCACAAGTCAGAGCCATTGCCATTGGCAGCAACGAGGAATTACAACAGATCTCCCTTGATCGCAACCTTGCTCTGCAGGAACGGGATATCCCTGTCATAAGACAATATTTCTTAAGAAAAGAGATCCTCTCCGAGAGAGAAAATGTCGGGCTGAATCTGCCCACTGATGTCGAGCTGGAATACATTTCTCAAGCCAGAAGCGATCACTGTAATCATAATACATTCAGAGGCATGTTTAAATACCATGATTTGGGTACTGGAGAAAAAACAACAGTAGACAATCTTTTTAAAGAATGTATCGAGGCTCCAACATTAAAACTCAAGAAAGAGAAAGACTGGGTCATCTCCGTATTATGGGATAATGCCGGCGTAGGCCGTTTTGATGATGATTTTTCCTATGTAGTAACAGCCGAGACCCATAACAGCCCGTCTAATATGGAGGCGTATGGTGGCTCAATAACAGGGATTGTCGGTATTTATCGTGATCCAATGGGTACGGGTAAAGGTGCGCGTCTGGTCCTGGGAATGTACGGATATTGTACAGGACCCCGTGATTATGATGGTCGATTAAAACCTCACATGCATCCCCGGCGCTTATTGGACGGTGTTATTGAAGGTGTCAGAGATGGAGGAAACAAGAGCGGGATTCCAACACCTTTTGGGTCTGTTATTTTTGACGAAAGCTATTTAGGTAAATGTCTGCTCTTTGTAACAGCCCTGGGTATAATGCCTTCCCTGATTGATGATAAACCATCACATAAAAAAACTACAAGTCCGGGAGATCTGATCATAATGTCGGGAGGCAGGGTGGGCAAAGATGGCATACATGGAGTTACCGCTGCTTCCGAAACTTATACTGAAAATACGCCAGCCGGGCATGTTCAGATCGGCGATCCATATACACAAAAGAAGATGCATGATTTTCTCCTGGAAGTCAGGGATGAAGGCTTAATAACCTTTATTACTGATAATGGCGGAGGCGGATTATCATCCTCTATTGGAGAATCAGCCTTATTAAGCAACGGATGCCGGGTGGATATGGACAAAATCCCTCTGAAATATGAGGGCCTTGATCAATGGGAAATATGGATTTCGGAATCACAGGAAAGGATGACCATAGCGGTAAAACCTGAGCATCTAAAGCGTTTCATGGAGCTTTCAGCAAAACATGCTGTGGAAAGCAGTGTTATTGGCGAATATAATGATTCAGGATATCTTGAACTGAAATATAAACAAAAAACCTGCGCCTTTATTCGTATGGATTTCCTGGAATCTGATTTTCCCCAGTGGGAGTTTGAAGCGGAATGGGTTGCACCTCACTTACGGGGCCTCACAGAACCGGTCATGAGCGAACCGCAAGATCACGCTGGCCTCTTGATAGACATGCTTGCCCGGCCTAATATCTGCGCCCGAAACTGGATCACGCGTCAATATGATCATGAGGTACAAGGTGGAAGCGTCATAAAGCCATTGATTGGTAAAAGACGTGATGTGCCAAGTGATGCCATTGTGGTCAGACCAATCCTGGAATCGGAACAAGGAATAGCTGTATCCCAGACCCTCAATCCTGTCTATTCAAAAATTGATACATACCACATGACCGCAATCACCATTGATGAAGCGATCCGCAAGGTCATCGCTGTTGGAGGAGACCTCGATCATCTTGGAGGTCTGGATAATTTCTGCTGGCCCACGGTTGAATATCATCCAACCAAAAATCCTGATGGAAAATATAAAGCTGCCCAGCTGGTACGCGCCAATTGGGCCTTAAAAGAATATTGCCTTGCCTTTGGTGTTCCTCTTCTTTCAGGAAAAGACAGCATGTATATTGATGGAAATCTGGAAGGTCCCTATGGCGAAAGACACAAGGTATCAGGTTTGCCGACCCTTATGTTTACTCTCTGTAGTGTTATAAAAGATATCAACAAGTGTATTACCATGGATGTGAAAATACCGGGTGATCTTGTTTATATACTGGGTGAGACCAAAAACGAACTGGGAGGCAGTGAATATTATCAGATGCAGAATAATTCCATTGGTCTCAATGTCCCCAAAGTGGATGTAGACACCTGCCTGCCTCAATATCAAGCCTTGCAAAAGGCAATAGCATCCGGAATGATAGCTTCCTGCCATGCTGTGTCACGAGGCGGACTGGCAGTAAACCTTGCCACTGTTTCAATGGCGGGTGAGTTAGGAATTACCATAAATCTGGCCAATGTCCCTGCATCATCAAAACTTACAATAAGTCAGCTGCTTTATTCCGAGTCTTGCGGCCGTTTCATAATAACCGTTGCGCCAGAACATAAAGAGACCTTTGAGGGTTGTTTTCAGGGTATGTCCCTGGGGCTGGTCGGAAAAGTTGTTTCAACAAATTGTATCATTTTTAATAAAGATGAAACAATAATCCTTAAACAAAATCTATTTAACCTCAAACAGGCATGGAAGGAACCATTCGGAGATTTAATATGAAACATATAAAGGCACTGGTTCTTACAGGCTATGGTCTTAATTGTGACCGTGAAATCGATTTTTCGCTAAAGCTGGCAGGAGCCGAATCCCACAGGGTACATATAAATGATTTGATTATAAGTAATGATTTTAACGCCGCTGTTTCATTAAGAGATTATCAGATTCTGGTTTTTGGAGGAGGATTCAGCTGGGCTGATGATCATGGAGCAGGCGTTCTGATGGCTGCCAAACTCAAGCATCACCTTGGCCCCCAAATTGAGGAATTTATTGCGTCAGGCAAGCTGATTCTGGCCATCTGTAACGGTTTCCAATGTCTGGTTAATTTAGGCCTGGTACCAGCCTTTGAGGATGACAAGCACAAAAGGAGGATAGCGCTGACTTATAATGATTCAGGTAATTTTATCGATGCCTGGGTCAGACTGGCAATAAATCCTGCATCGCCATGTATCTTCACCAGGGGCATTAATTATATGGAATTGCCGGTCAGACATGGAGAAGGCAAGGTTTACGGATCTTTAGATGACATAAAACAGCTCAATGACAATAACCAGATAGTTATGCAATATGTAGATGAAAATGGTGAAAGGGCTAATGGCATATGGCCGCAAAATCCCAATGGATCTTTGCTGGATATTGCAGGTATTTGTGATTCAACAGGGAGGATATTCGGCATGATGCCCCACCCTGAGGCCTTTAATCATTATACAAATCATCCAGACTGGACCAGGATAAAGGAAGAAAAAAACAGGGCAGGGGAAAAGACTTTTTCCAGGGAAGGAGATGGAATAAAAATCTTTAGAAATGCGGTAGACTATATTAAAAACCGGGTAGGGGGTTAAATGTACGCGCTATCCAATGTGGCCATTGCCAACATTCAGATTGCAAAACTAAAATTTTTATGCTGGAGTACAGCTACATACAGGCATCAAGGAAGAAATTGCTGTCAGTTATGATGATTTGCATCCTTCTTTTATCAAATCATGGAATCGCTCTATGGCTTTGTTAAGATTTTCCGGTTGAGAACCACCTCCCTGGGCCATATCTGGCCGGCCCCCACCCTTGCCTCCAACTATAACTGATAGCTGTTTTATAATCTCGCCTGCCTTAAAACGTTTTAAGAGGTCATTGGTCACCGCGCAGATCAGCATAACCCGTTCTTCCTGCTTTGCTCCCAGAAAAATAATGCCAGATTGAAGTTTATCCTTTATCTTGTCAACTGCTTCTCTTAACTCCTTGGGAGATTCAGCCTTTATCTCCCGTGCGAGAGTCTTTATCCCTGCTATTTCACGTACTTCGGAAATGAAATCGCTGGATTTTTGTGCCAGAAGCTTAGCCTTTAAAATTTCAATTTCCTGTTCTTTTTCCTTTTGTTCTTTTATTAGTCGATCAAATCTTTCAAGTAATTGATTAGGAGACGTTTTAATTAATGCAGCCAGTTTTTTAAGGATTGCTTCCTGTTGCTGGTCATAGTCAAGGGCAGCCTTTCCTGTTATAGCCTCAATTCTACGCACATTCGCGGCCACAGCTCCTTCTGTGGATATCCGGAAAAGGCCAATATCACCGGTTCGGCTGGTATGGGTTCCTCCGCATAATTCCCTGCTGATATCTTCACCAATGCTGACAACTCTTACTGTTTGACCATACCGCTCTTCAAAAATGGCCATGGCCCCGCTCTGCATTGCTTCTTCTTTATTCATTGAAGTAGTCTTAATTGATAAATTAGCCCGAATATTTTTATTAACTATAGATTCCACCTCTCTTAATTGCTCTGGTGTAACCTGGGTAAAGTGGCTGAAATCAAAGCGCAGTCTGTCAGACGAAACCAATGAGCCGGATTGTTTAACGTGGTCTCCCAGTACCTCCTGAAGAGCAGAATGCAAAAGATGCGTCGCTGAATGATTAATAGATATTTCCGTTCTTTTGCCTTCCTCCACCTGTGCTTCAACTATGTCGCCAACTTTAAGAAGGCCTGACTCCAGGATTCCTTTATGAACGATAAGATCCTGATTATATTTGAGGGTGTCTGTAACCCTGAATCTGAAATCCTGGCCAATAATAAGCCCCACATCACCTGTCTGGCCGCCGGCCTGTCCATAGAAAGGAGTTGAATCCAGCAGGATCTCTGCCTTTTCACCCTTGCCTATACTTGTTGCCTCTTTTCCTGCTATAAGCAGAGCAAGAGTTTTAGTTTTACAAGCCAGGCTCTGATATCCGATAAAATCGGTCTTAATACCTTGTGCTATCAGGTTGCGTAAACCCTCCGGTATTTTTTCTTCACCGCTTCCTTTCCATGATTTTTGAGACTGCACCCGTTGTCTGGACATAGCTGCTTTAAAGCCTTCTAGGTCGACCTCAAGTTTTTCATCACGAGCTACATCCTCAACAATGTCCAGGGCCAGACCATAGGTGTCATAGAGCTTAAAGGCCAGCTCTCCGGGTATAGTACCCTCACCCCTGGATTTTAATTGCTCAATTTCTTCTTCAAGGACTCGCATGCTGTAATTAATGGTATCGGCAAAGCGTTTTTCCTCGTTTTCAACTACTCCATCAATAAGACTTTTAGCCCTGACTATTTCCTGGAAATCCCTTCCCATCATCTCAATAACTTTGCTGCAAACAGCTTTAAAAAAGAGATCTTTAAGACCAAGAACCTGCCCATAACGTATAGCCCGTCTGATGATCCGTCTGAGTACATAGCCTCGTCCCTCATTAGAGGGCATTATACCATCACCAATCAAGAATGCAGTTGCACGGGCATGATCAGAGATTACACGAAATGCCACATCCTGTTTTTTATCATCACCATAATTCCTGCCAGCCAGAGCTTCTATATTATTTATAATGTTTTGAAATAGATTAATATCATAATTTGATTTAACACCTTGAATAACGGCTGTCAGCCTCTCAAGGCCCATTCCGGTATCAATATTGGGTTTAGGCAGAGCCTCTATTTTGCCTGTATTTTTTCTGTCAAACTGGGTAAAAACCAGGTTCCAGATCTCCAGATAACGATCACAGTCACATCCTGGTGCACAATCAGGGTTCCCGCATCCGGCCAATGGCCCCTGATCAACATAGATCTCCGAACATGGGCCGCAAGGACCTGCATCGCCCATGGTCCAAAAATTATCTTTTTCCCCCAGATGTACAATTCGATCCGAAGGAAGACCTATCCTTTCCCGCCAGATAAGATCAGCTTCATCATCATCTTTGTACACCGAGATATACAGCTTTTCTGTCGGGAGCCTGTATATCTGGGTCAAAAGCTCCCATGCCCATGTAATAGCTTCCTCCTTGAAATAATCACCAAAGGAAAAATTTCCCAGCATCTCGAAAAATGTATGGTGTCTTGGGGTATAGCCCACATTTTCAAGATCATTATGCTTGCCTCCGGCACGAACACATTTCTGAGAAGAAGCAGCTCTGGTATAATCATGCTTTTTTTCTCCTAAAAAAAGGTCCTTAAACTGAACCATGCCCGCATTGGTAAATAAAAGTGTCGGATCATCTTTGGGAATCAAAGAAGAACTTTCTACTATACGATGTCCTTTTGCCTTAAAGTACTCTAAAAACTTTTCTCTTATTTCTTTATAATCCATAAAAATTATCCGAACGTCTCTTCCTTTGTTCCTTTAAGTCCTGTCTTCTCAATTATCAGATCTGTAATCCTGTCCATGGTATCGGTGTTTTCCTGCAAAAAACGCCTCACATTTTGTCTCCCCTGGCCAATTCTTTCATCACCAAAGGAATACCATGCACCACTTTTTTTCACTACATCCAAAGAGACCCCCAGATCAAGGACATCCCCCTCCCTTGATATTCCATTGCCATAGATAATATCAAATTCTGCTTCCTTGAAAGGAGGGGCAATCTTGTTTTTTACCACCTTGACCCTGGTCCTGTTGCCAATGATTTGATCGCCTTCTTTAATCACACCTATTTTTCTAATATCCAGCCTCTGAGAAGCATAGAATTTTAAAGCATTTCCTCCGGTAGTAGTCTCCGGGTTTCCAAACATAACTCCGATCTTCATTCTAATCTGGTTAATAAAAATAACACAGGTCTTGGATTTACTGATTATACCAGTCAATTTTCGCAAGGCCTGTGACATAAGTCTCGCTTGCAGACCCATATGCTGATCACCCATGTCTCCCTCAATCTCTGCTCTGGGGACCAGAGCAGCTACAGAGTCTATAACCAGGAGATCAATTCCACCGCTTCTGACAAGTATTTCTGCTATATCAAGCGCTTGTTCCCCTGTATCAGGTTGAGATACCAGCAAATCATCCACATTGATGCCAAGCTTTCTGGCGTAATTCATATCAAGGGCATGTTCAGCATCTACAAAGGCCACTACACCATCTGCAACTTGAGCTTCAGCAGCGATATGCAATGCCAGGGTGGTCTTGCCCGAAGATTCAGGGCCATAGATCTCAACAACCCTGCCCCGGGGGACACCACCAACACCAAGGGCCAGATCCAGGGAGAGGGAGCCAGTTGAAATAGTAGGTATGTCATGCATTGGACCGTCTCCCATTTTCATAATGGCCCCTTGACCAAATTGTCTTTCTATCTGAGAAATGGCCTGATCTACGGCTTTGTTTTTATCCATATCTTTATTTTCCGTTGACTTTTATCTATTGATATTTCTTTCATTCAATCAGTCACCTAATGGCAAAACCTTTAATTTAGTGTAAACTGCGCCATCTTTTTTTAAATCACTTTTAAACAAGATTAATTTTCTTAGTTCGCAGACATTGCTGGAAAGATCAGACAAATTGGCAAGAATATCTTTTAAATATCTGGAGTCATTTCCCTTTTTACGAAATCTTCCAAAGGTTAAATGAGGTCTGAATGGCCGATTTTCCTGTTTAATTCCAAAACATCCAAGCTGTTTTTGCAGAGCATTTCTAAGACAATTCATTTTTTCCAGATCACTGCCTAATCCTGCCCAAAGTACCCTTGGATTATATTGACTGCCAAAAATCCCGACACCTTTTAAAAAGATTTCAAAGGGTCCATGCCTCTTGCATTCTTTTTTTACTTGATGCTCTATCTTACCCAGATCTTCAGTCCTGATATTTCCCATGAAAATAATGGTTAAATGGATATTGGAAGGTTTGACCAAACGAATATTCAGCCGAGATCTCTTAAGCTCCTGATGCGTGTCCCTGATGATATTTTCAATTTCAGCAGGGAGCTCAAATGCCAGGAATAAACGGATCTCCTTTGAGGTATCTTCTGACATAATCCAAAGCCATAGTTGAAGTGTTAAGCTTTATCTGTTTCCTATCTCCCTGAAAACAATATTTATCTGAAAAGATTTTGTTTTTTGAGGCAAGCCCAATATAGACCGTGCCTACTGGTTTTTCTGATGTTCCACCATCAGGCCCTGCTATTCCTGTAACGGCTAAAGCAAGATCTGTTTTATAGGAATCAATAATTCCCCTGGCCATTTCCCTGACAGTTTCATCACTAACAGCGCCATATTTGGCAATAGTTTCAGGCCTTACACGTAAATAATCAATCTTTGCCTGATTGCTATAAACAATATTTCCACCCAGAAAATACTGGGAACTGCCTGACACATTGGTCAAGCGATGGCCGATTAACCCGCCAGTACAGGATTCAGCGACTGCTATGGTAAGGTTGCGCGTTTTGAGCATCCGGCCAACCACATCTTCCATAGTGAAATTACCAGTACAGAAGATATATGTCCCCATAATTTCCCGGATTAATGTCTCAACTCTATCAAGCTCATTATTCACTGCCCCTGGATCTTCACCTTTCAGGCTAATGGTAATATGATTTTCAGGAAATTTAGGGTAAAATCCAAATACAGCCTTGCCAGTGCGTCCTTTGAGCTGCTTGAACATATCAGCGATGGTTGGTTCATTGAGGCCATAGAGTTTAAGGACCCGCTGCTTCATAACAGGTCGATCCTGATATAGGCCGAGA
>DAOWOF010000126.1 GCA_030642205.1 Desulfobacteraceae bacterium
ATCACTGCCAGTAATGTTCCAAGATGAAGTGAACAATTCAGCAGAAGCTCTGGTTCATGAAATCCGAGAATATTTTGAAAAACAACCAGATGTCCTGAACTGCTGACAGGTAAAAATTCTGTTAGACCTTGGATTACGCCTAAAAATATGGTTTCAAAAATATCCATGTGAGCCTTTTGATGTTATTATTGGATTTAATAATTCCAGGAACCTGAACGATTTTTCTCAGATTAATTTTATTTGCAATTATTATGACGTTGGGGCCATTAAACGTATGATTTTGCGCTATGTATAATAGATTGGGTGAAAGGGGCGCTTTGGAACTGACATATTAGATGAAAATTTTGCCAGGGTTCAGGATACCATGGGGATCAAAAGCCTTTTTTATTCGTTTCATTAATTTAATTCCAGCCTCATCAAATTCCATATCAAGATAAGGCGCCTTGGTAATACCAATACCATGCTCACCGGTAATGGTGCCATTCATTTCAATAACTTTTTTAAATATCGCCTTGATAATAGATTTAACTGACGCGACATCCTGTGATCGGTTGTTATCATGCATAATATTAATATGAATATTTCCGTCACCAGCATGACCAAAAGAGGGAATAGGCAGATTATAGGCATTTCCCAGTTCTGATAAAAAAGAAAGCAGTTCCGGCATTTGGCTGCGAGGGATAACTATATCCTCACTGATCTTATGTGGGCGTAATTTATAAAGAGATGGTGATGTTTTTCGACGGACTTCCCATAATTTTTCTGCCTCCTTGTTATCAGATGCCACTTCAAAGGACAGACAGTCATATTTTTGACATATTTTTTTTATCAATATGGCTTCCTGCTCCAGAATACGCGGATCACCATCTACCTCTATCAGGAGCATGGCTTTAGCATTGGGAAGTATCTCAATTTCCATTTCTTCCTGAACACATTCCAGACATATCCTGTCCATGAATTCCAAAATAGACGGGATTATTTTATTATTAATAATAGTCGATACCGTCTTTGCAGCGCTACTTACATCGGAAAAAAGGACAAGCATGGTTTTTGTGGAGGCTGGTTTTGGAATAAGCCGGAGGGTAACGGAAGTAATTATCGCGAGAGTTCCTTCAGAGCCGGTGACCAAGCGGGTTAGATCATAGCCAGCGACACCTTTCATAGTAGCAACCCCGGTCTTGATAATTTCTCCGGTGGGAAGGACAACCGTCAATCCCATGACATAGTCCCTGGTCACACCATATTTTACTGCCCTTAATCCCCCCGCGCATTCAGCAACATTCCCTCCAATGGTAGAGATGTCTTTGCTGGCAGGATCAGGAGGATAAAAGAGGCCTTTTTTTTCCACTGTTTTTTGCAGGTCGGCTGTTATAACTCCTGGCTCAACCATGGCAATCAAATTGTCCTGATCAACCTTCAATATACGATTTAATCTGTTCAATCCCAGTACCAGACCGCCATTGACAGGCAAAGATCCTCCACTCATCCCGCTGCCCGCGCCCCTTGGGACGACAGAAAATCCAAACTTGCATGCCAATTTAAGGATTTGTGAGATCTGTTCCTGGCTAGCAGGAAAAATAGCCGCATCCGGAATAAAGGTAAGCTTGGTACCATCAGTACCATATTCCATTAATTTGTCTGGTGTGGATAAAAGATGCTCTGGATCAACAACACGCCTTAGCGCATTGAGGGCAGGTCCGGATATCATGGATTAATGGATACCCTGTTTTTAAGGGCATGTTCAAGTGTCATACGATCCATATATTTAAGGTCGCCTCCCATTGGAACACCACGGGCTATTCTGGTAATAAGAAGATGTTCATATTGTTTTGAAAGTAAGTCATAAAGAAAAGAAGCGGTTGTCTCACCTTCTGTAGTAGGATTTGTGGCCAGAATAACTTCACTTATATCTTCCTTATCAATGCGTTTGAGAAGCTCCTTGATTTTTAATCTTTCAGGGCCGACTCCGTCCAATGGTGAAAGCGCACCATGGAGAATGTGATAACGACCGCGGTAGTTGCCGGATTCTTCCAATGCAAGTTGATCACCAGGTCCTTCCACAACACAGATGCTGCCAACCTTACGATTTTGATCACTGCAAATAAGGCATGGATCCTTATCCGTCAGATTAAAGCAGATGGAACATAAGGAGACCTTTGTCTTTATATCAAGCAGGCTCTTTGCCAGATTTTCGGACAATTCGTGGTTACTCCTTAATAAATACAAAGCAATCCTTGTTGCAGATTTTTGTCCTATTCCGGGAAGCCTGGAAAATTGTGAAATTAATCTCTCTAAAGGTGGAGGATAAATACCCATTATTTATTATAACATACCAGGCATTCCAGGTATGTTTAATCCCTTTGTTAATTTACCCATTTCTTCATTCATCATATTTTTTGATTTGACCAGGCCTTCATTAATCGCTGCTTTAATAAGGTCCTGGAGCATTTCCTTATCATCCGGATCAATTACTTCCCGTTCAATAGAAATAGATAAGACTTCCTGTTTGCCATTGATTACAGTTGTAACCATTCCTCCTCCAGCAGAGCTTTCAACTGTTTTGTCTCCAAGCTCTTCCTGTATTTGATTCATCTTTGACTGAAATTGTTGGGCCTGCTTCATAATTTGACCCATGTTAGGCATACCTTTTTTCATATTATTATCTCCATCTTTTGGAAGTTCTCAATAAGTTCCGAGCAAATTCAATTATGGCCCGCCTTAAAGCCGCTGACAGGGAATTTATTCATGAATTAGATCTTATTTCTATAAATCAATCAAACTGGATTTTATTGAATCCTTTATATCTAATCCAGTATTT
Source organism: Desulfobacteraceae bacterium (assembly GCA_030642205.1). Lineage (GTDB taxonomy): Bacteria > Desulfobacterota > DSM-4660 > Desulfatiglandales > Desulfatiglandaceae > DAOWOF01. The sequence continues at coordinate 2,819 of DAOWOF010000126.1, forward strand.
TTTTCAAGTTCTATCTACAATTTTTCCTTGAAAGGTATCTAAAAGAGATTGAGTTGAAGTCGATAAAGTTTTATCCTTGACAGGAATATTTTTTCCCCTGGGCATTATTTGCTTCTTTTTTTCAGCGTGAGATTGGAGGTTTTCAATAAAAGATATCTTGACTGGTCTTGAAAAAAATACACGACAATACTCGGAAAGCCCTTCAAACCTTTCACGGTCATCAAAATATGTGGCGGAAAAAAGTTTAGCCGGCCTCATCATTTCAATGATATCCTGATTTAGTCTTAATAACCTCCAGTCTTTTATAATATTAAACATTGGTTTATTTTTTGTGCTGAGAAATGATAAAAAATCAACCCATGTTTTTTCGCCTTGTTCCAGGGTATTTGTTTGATCTTCAAGTGTTCCAGGTTTTTCATCTAACGGAATGGGTGGTTTGACACTTGTAGCATGGGCGATTTCTTTTTGATGCCCGTCTTTTAGTGTTGAGGTGATCTTGTTTTCAAGGGTTTGGATTTTCTCAAGGAGTTCTTGAAAAGAGATTATGCTGTCCAGATTGCAAAATTTTATAAGGGTTGCTTCAAGGAACAAACGTGGATTTGCAGTAAATTTCAAATCTTTTTCCCTGAAGATTAAATAATTCAGAATATATTGGAGTTTTTCCAATCCCGCCTTTTTAGCCTGGCTCTTTAGTGCCTCTTTCCTGTCTTCACTCAGGTCAAGAAGTTGATGCCTGGATGCAAGAAGGCTTATTACAAGATCTCTAAACTGATTCATTAATGATTTGTAGAATTCTTTGATATCATAGCCGGCGTTATATAGATTATTGATAATATCCAGACATTTGGCAGGCGAATTATCAATAATTGCTTGTGTCAGGGTCATCATTAATTCCTGATCAATAATTCCCAATATTTCTCTGATCTCTATCTCATCGACCTTTGAACCACAGGATGAGACGACTTGATCCAAAAGACTTTGGGCGTCTCGCAGGCTTCCTTCAGCCTTTATGGCAATCAGTGTTAAGCTGGGTTTGGTGATCTCTATTTGTTCTGATATGGAAATATTGGATAAATGGTTTATAATGAGATCGGTTGAAATCCTTTTGAAATTAAACCTTTGACAACGGGAAAGGATTGTTACAGGAACCTTATGGGACTCTGTAGTCGCAAAAATAAATTTAACGTGTGAAGGAGGCTCTTCAAGGGTTTTAAGCAGGGCATTAAATGCGGGCAGGGTGAGCATATGGACTTCGTCGATAATATAACAGCGGTATTTACTCGAGGCCGGCATATATTTTATATTTTCTCTGAGGTCTCTAATCTCGTCTATCCCCCGGTTTGAGGCCCCATCAATTTCCTGGATATCAACAGCCGATCCATTGGTGATTCCTTTACAGGACCAGCAATTATTGCAAGGAATAATTTCACCCTTTCCTTCGCAATTAATGGCTTTGACCATAATTCTGGCTACCGATGTTTTGCCAACTCCCCGTGGACCGTCAAAGAGATAGGCATGGGCAACTCTGTCGTTTTTGATGGCATTAATCAGGGTCTGGGTTACATGTCCCTGACCAATAACATCCTGGAATATTTGAGGCCGCCATTTTCTTGCTAAAACTTCATAAGCCATGGGTTACATATACCCAATAAAATATATCTTGATTGTCATTTAAAGATAAAACCTGGGAGGTTGTTCGAAAATGCCTATTGTTTAATAAAGGGACTTTTAAGTTGGCTGAAATTTGAGATACCCCTTGAATCAGGAAAGTCATTTAAACGCCGTATCTTCAGGTTTATTACGGGACTATTAAAGACCACCAAAAAAATATGGCGGAGAGAGAGGGATTCGAACCCTCGGTACCACTTATGGCAGCACACGCGATTTCCAGTCGCGCTCCTTCGGCCAACTCGGACATCTCTCCTTGCAAATTTGTTCATTTAATGTTATAAATGTTTAAAATCGAGTGAAAAAGAGCTTTACGTTTTTTTGCTCGTATGGACTTATAACAAGTCCATTCATGTTTATATATAATATTTTAAAAATTTATGCAAGACAAGAGGAAGACTGATCTAGAGCTGCAAACTAATGCGTCATTTGGTTCAAAGAGCTTCATTATTTAAAAGCCTCATTTTTGTGACGATGAATAATAACGCAACCTGAAGCTTTTTATGCAATGCTATTGAAGCATCGGAACAATATAATTTGATATCATAATCTATAACCATAGCTTAAGATAAAAGTGTAATTGGAGTTTTTTTAAAATATCCCTAACGGCCTGGTTTAAACTTATTATGAGACCTTTGCAAAATACCCCCTTCGTTCCATTTAGGCATCAGGCAAAAAATTTAATCCTCGAAATACTTAATGTATTCCTGTGGTTGAAATTTTTGCCTTGCTTAAACGTAAACGAAATTGAACCCCTTTCAAGGGTCTCTCTAATCAGAATGGCGGAGAGGGTGGGATTCGAACCCACGTGCCCCGTTATTCACAGGACAAATCGATTTCGAGTCGACCCCGTTACGGCCACTTCGGTACCTCTCCATGATGGTATTCCTTATCTCCTATTCCTGAAAAAATCCCGCATCAATACACGACATTCATCTGCCATAATTCCGGGAATGACATCAATACTATGGTTTAACCTATGGTCTCCAGCGAGATTATAAAGAGATCCTGCTGCGCCTGTTTTTAGTTCCTGTGCTCCAAATATAAGCTTACTGATCCTGGCATTAATAGCTGCCCCCATACACATAAGGCATGGTTCAACGGTTGCTACCAGGATGGTGTTATTTAAGCGGTAATTTTTAAAGAATTCGCCACCTTTTCTAAGCACCAGGATCTCCGCGTGAGCAGTTGGATCATTAAGACTGATTGTTTGATTATGAGCCTTGGCAATAACCTGGCCATTTATAGTCGCAAGAACAGCCCCGATTGGAACTTCCTCCCTTAAAAAACCCTTTTTTGCCTCTTTTAAGGCAATCTGCATTAAATCATTAAGTTTATGGCACATTTATTTTAAATATCTATCATATTGTGTTTTTAATCGTCAATAAAATTATGACCGTAATTGATGGACTTGTTACGAGCTTATCAATTATTAATAGCCCATAATAAATTTAATTTGATGGTTGTGTAATTATTCACTGATAAGTGGTGCTGGATCTAATTGTTTTATAAGAATAAATAATTTTCATCAAAGGGATCGTCTTTTGCATAGTACATTGTATAGAAGTTATTGATTTTATTTTGGAGAATAAATAATGACAAAAATAAAAGATCTGGAAAAAGCAGTGGCAATTGATCCCAATAATATCCAACTCGTACATCAATTAATCGCACTTTATGATTATGATAATGAACATCAAAAAACAATTAAATTAATTAGACAAACACTGCTTTCATTAGATTATAAAGAAAAGCCACAGCTAGTTTGTTCTATGTATCTTAATATGGCTGGAATTTTGTTGAAAATTGATGAGCTTGAGGAAGCCTTGCTCAATGTTAACAAGGCAATTGGCTTTAATAAAAAGAATGCAGGATCTTACCATTTAAAAGGTGTAATCTTGCAGATTATGGGGGAACGTCATAATGCTATGAAGGCATTTGAGCAGGCTGTTTATTATAACCCTAATGAAGCCTTCTATAGGGGGTATATGTATCTAAGTCAGTCCCTCAATAAAATGCGTAAGGCCAAAGAAATATGTGTTAATGGCAAGGCTGATAAGAATCTTAGCAGGGCTTATTTCTTAGAAGCAAAGGGCCTTTTAGATAAGTGCTATATATTGAATCCTCTTAATGATGCTGTAAATTATAATATGGGAGAGATATGCCTTTTTTTGGACAATCCGGAAATGGCATTATCAAAATTTAATGAAGTAAAAAAACCTCAAGTCTTTACAGATATCGACTATTATAGATCTAAAGCCAAGCAAAAAATTGCAAAGAAACAAAATGTAATCGATTTCAATAAATTTCGGGCGATACAATTAAAGGATAATTGTCCTGAAAAAAGTTCTTTTTATACTGCGCCTTAGACCTGCAAGTTTTTAAAGTATGGTGCCGGAGGTCGGAATCGAACCGACACGGACGCAAGGTCCACTGGATTTTGAGTCCAGCGCGTCTACCAGTTTCA
>DAOWOF010000117.1 GCA_030642205.1 Desulfobacteraceae bacterium
AAAGTCCTGCCCTTTTCTAGGTCAGGAAGGCTGCGGGATTTACAGGGATCGACCAGCCGCATGCCGCCTTTTTCCTATGGGACGCGTCGCGTGTATTAATAAAGACCATGGTGCCATAGAAGAGGTCTATCATCTCCTGGAGATACCTGGTTGCCTCGGATTTATGGAGGGAAAATCCTGGACTGTGAAAACCTGGGTAAAAAATCAAGACCTGAAAGCTCATCTTGCTTTTAATGATTTATACCTTAAGGCGCTCTTTCATAAAAAACGAGATAGTCAAAAAGCATTGGAAGAAAAACAAGTTCAGAAAATAATGGTGGCTTGCTATAATCTTGACCTGTTTCGAGATTTTGTTTTTAAGACAAATTTTCTGGAGATTTTTGAGCTTAGTCAAGGTAAAGCAGCCTTGCTTAAGGATGATGAGGAACTTTTGAAGCTGGGAGTGGCCTATCTTAACAAGACACTTTTTTAAGCGATCTGTTTCTTCAGGTATACCAAAAATTCACGGTTGCCTTTGGGACCAAGTATGGGAGATGGAATTTGGCCTTGAACTTTCCAGCCAGCTTCCATAAAAAAAGCACACAGATCGGTCAGTACATCGTGGTGAAGCTTAGGGTCACGTACAACACCACCTTTTCCTAATTTGCCTTTGCCTACTTCGAATTGAGGCTTGATAAGGGCTATGATAAATGGATCTTTGCCTAGAAGCCTGGCAATGGCGGGGATAAGCAGCTTCAGGGAAATAAAGGAAGCATCTATTACAGCTCCATGGACAGTACCTTTTATCTGGTCTGGCTCAAGATATCTTGCATTAGTCCTTTCCATGACCTCCACCCTGGAATCCTTGCGCAGTTTCCAGGCCAATTGACCATAGCCCACATCTACCGCAATAATTCGGGAGGCTCCATTTTGGAGCAAACAGTCACTAAAACCTCCAGTGGATGCCCCCACATCGATTATGTTCCGACCTTTTATATCGGGTGAAAAAGCATTTATCGCGGCTTCCAGTTTAAGTCCGCCACGACTAACATAAGGGTGAAGAGGTTTTTTTAAGGTTATTTTAGCTGCCGGAGGGATCAGGCGTCCTGGTTTGTCAATCATGATGCCGTCAACCTCTACAATACCGGCCATGATAGAGGCCTTGGCCTGTTGGCGGCTCTGTACCTGGCCCTGATTAACCAGGATTTGATCAAGTCTGATTTTAGGTGGGTGCTTCAAGATTCTTGTTTTAACTTCTGCCACGGAATTAAATTAGTCACCCAATTTTTCTTTGGTATGCACAGTTCACGAGCCTCTTCCAATATTCCTTTGGCATTAAGGCCATATATTTCTCTAAGCTCTTTGACAGAACCATGTTCAATAAATTTATCAGGGAATCCAAGTCGTTTTACGATCACATCTGCCACTCCAAGATCGTTTAACATTTCAAGGACTGCACTTCCAAAGCCTCCTTGCCGGATATTTTCCTCTACTACCAGAATTCTGGCAAAACTATCTGCTATTTTGGCCAGCTTTGTATCCATAGGCTTGACAAATCGACAGTTAACCACTTTAGCTGATAAACCCTCTTTTTCAAGTTGGATGGCCGCTTCTAATGAGGGGTATACCATATTACCAATGGCCAAAATAAGCAGATTTTTGCCTTCTTTAATAATTTCCGCCTGTCCAAGAGGCAAGGTCTGATACTCTTTATCTAAAGGTACTCCAATGGCATTGCCTCTGGGATAACGGATAGCTACCGGGCCCGAATGCTCCATTGCGGTAAAGAGCATATGTCTTAGCTCATTTTCATCTTTTGGAGCCATGACTGTCATATTTGGAAGGCTGCGCAGATAAGTAAGATCCAAAAGACCATGATGGGTAGGGCCGTCTTCTCCCACCAGACCTCCACGATCAATGGCAAAGGTAACAGGTAGATTGGGCAGGCATACATCGTGAACAATCTGGTCATAGGCCCTTTGAAGAAAGGTGGAATAAATAGCCACTACAGGCCTGAACCCTTCGGTAGCCAGACCAGCGGCAAAGGTGACAGCATGTTGCTCTGCTATTCCTACATCCTGAAACCGGTCAGGATAAAGATTGGCAAATTTTGTCAGGCCTGTCCCTTCAGGCATGGCAGCGGTAATGGCAAATATTTTGTTATCTCTTTTGGCAAGGTCGACAATGGTTTCTCCAAAGATTTTGGTGTATGATGGCGGGGCATTTGTGGGCTTGCTCCTGGATGATCCGGTAAGGATTTCAAAGGAGCCAACCCCATGAAAATGGGATGGGTCTTTCTCTGCCGGTTCATAACCTTTTCCTTTCACAGTCAGAGTATGAACCAGGACAGGGCCTTTAAGGTGCAGGGTGTTTTTAAAGGCATCAATCAATAGATCTATACGGTGCCCCTGAATAGGCCCGATGTATTTGAATTTTAATGATTCAAATAACATCCCCGGAGTAAAAAAGGTGATAAAGGAGTCTTCACTCTTGCGAGCAATATTTAAAAGATTATCACCGCCAGGCAATGACTTGAGAAATGTCTCAATCCCTTTTTTTAAATGAACAACCTTGCGGCCGGTCATCTTGCGGCTCAAGAAGGAGGAAAGGGCTCCTACATTGGGTGAGATGGACATGGCATTATCATTCAGCACCACGATCAGATCTTTTTCCCCGTCTCCGGCCTGATTCAGACCTTCAAAGGCCATCCCTCCGGTCATGGAACCATCACCTATTACTGAAATGACTTTTCCTTTTTCCCGTTTCAGGGCCTTGGCCGTGGATATCCCAAGGCCTGCGGAAATAGATGTGCTGCTATGCCCTGTATCAAAGGTGTCATAGGGACTTTCCTTCCGTTTAGGAAAACCGCTAAGCCCCCCGTAACGTCGTAAAGTATGAAAACGATCCCGCCGACCAGTAAGAAGTTTATGGGCATAGGCCTGATGCCCTACATCCCAGATTATCTTGTCCTGGGGAGCATCAAAGACATAATGAAGGGCAATAGCCAGGTCAACAGCCCCCAAACTGGGTGCAAGATGTCCTCCTGTCCTGGAAACAGTTTCTACAATCTTGTAACGGATTTCCAAAGCCAGGGCTTCCAGTTCAGGAATGGAAAGGCCATTTAGATCGGAAGGATTGTCGATCCTGTCCAATATATTTGTATCCGGTTTTATCTCCTTCATTTTTTCCTTTCTATAATATAGAGCGCAAGGGCTCGAAGCGGATCTGCCCGGTGATCAAATGAAGCCAGTGTCTTAATGGCATCAGCTACCAATTTCTTCTGGAGTTTCTTTGATCCTCCCAAACCAACCAGTTTTGGATATGTATTTTTTCCTTTTCTCTCATCTGATCCTGTAGCTTTTCCCAGATCATTGAAATCCCCTTCTACATCCAGAATATCATCAGCGATCTGAAATGCCTGGCCTATCCTCTTTCCATAACTGGTAATTGTTTTGATATCGGATTCTGATCCTCCTCCAAGAATAGCGCCAGAAGCAACAGAGGCAGTAATCAATGCCCCAGTCTTGCAGGCATGTATGAATTCAAGCGTTGACAGATTAATTTTCTGCCTCTCAGTCTGGATATCAACTACCTGTCCCCCTACCATACCCTGAAAACCAGCAGATCTGGCAATTAGACCAATAACCCTGATTATTAGATGGGGAGGAAGAGCTTCGGATAATTTGACACTGGTCATCATGTTAAAAGCCTCAGTCAAAAGTCCGTCTCCCGCCAGGAGAGCCAAAGCATCGCCAAAGACCTTATGATTGGTAGGTTTACCTCTCCTTAGATCATCGTCATCCATAAGGGGAAGGTCATCATGTATCAGGGAATATGTATGTATTAATTCTATGGCACAAGCCACAGGGATAACTGCCGTGGCAGACCCTCCCACGACTTCAGCCCCTGCCATACACAAAATCGGCCTTAAGCGTTTGCCACCAGCAAAAAGGCTGTATCCCATTGACTCAATCACTTTGGCAGCAGGCCCCACAGGTTCAGGAAGAACCTCCTTGAGCGCCTGGTTGATAATAGCTCTTTTATCTGAAAGATAGCCTTTGAGATCCAAATTCAATTACTCCGATTTAGTTATATCTTCTAATTCAAAGGGTATCTTGCTGTGTTTTCCGTTACTTTCCCGCACCAGGAGGCTTACCTTTTTTTCAGCTTCTTCCAGCTTTTGTGAACAAAATTTTGCAAGTTTCATTCCCTCTTCAAATGCCGCCATGGAATCTTCCAGGGACAAGTTGCCTTCTTCCAGATTTTCAACAATGTTTTCCAGGTCTTTCATCGCTAGTTCAAATTTTTTTTCTGTCATATGAAAACTCGTACTGGTAAGTTGTTTTTGAGTTAGAGTACCTGCCGTTTATTTATCAAATGAGGCCTCAGAGTCACTTTTTTCAACGCGTCCCTCAATTATACCTTTGGACAGTAAAATCTGGAAGCGATCTCCCTTCTCTATGTCTCTCGCCCTTCTTATTACCTTTTTTTCGGGCAATTTGCGGGTAATACTATACCCTCGGGAGAGAATTGACAAGGGGCTTAAATCTATCGCTCTTTTTTCCAAAAGAGTCAGGGTATGTAATTTATCCTTAACCAGTCGGGACATTACCATGATCATTCTTTTTCTAATAAGTTTGATATGCTGGCCGGATAAAAGAATCGTCTGGTATGGAGATGAGACTCTCAGTCTCTGTTCCCCAGCTTCCAGTCTGGTCCTTAACCCCGACATGTTATTGCCCATAGTCCTTACAAGCCTTCCATGCAGATCATCCAGTCTGAGTAATGTGTCCTCCATGTCTTTGCGCGGATCCTTAAGACGCTTGCTCAAATGTTCTACAGTAATGGCCTGGTTATTTAGCTGTGACCTGATAGTGGCAGTTAATCTCTTTTCTAACTGAAATAAATTTTTTATCAGGATCTCCTTTTCAAAAACCAGCAATTCAGCAGCAGCCGAAGGGGTAGGTGCCCGAACATCGGCCGCCATGTCAGAAATGGTTATATCAATTTCATGTCCTACTGCCGAGATAACAGGGATAAAAGATCCCCTTATGGCAAGTGCCAGTTTTTCATCATTAAAGGCCCAAAGATCCTCCAATGATCCTCCTCCGCGCGTCAAAATAATGACATCCACTTCAAGATTGCGATTTACAAGCTCAATTGCTTCAATCATTTCACTGCTCGCATTATCGCCTTGCACCTTGACTGGAACCACTATAATTTCAATATTGGCAAATCGCTGGTAAAGAACCTTTAAAAAATCTCTGATTGCAGCGCCAGTGGGAGATGTAATTACAGCCACCTTTTGCGGTAGAAAAGGAAGGCTTTGTTTTTTATCCTGATCAAAGACACCCTTTAAGGCAAGTTTTTGTTTAAGCTGTTCAAAGGCAAGAGCCAAATCTCCTGAACCCAGGGGCTCCAGATAATCGAGTTTGATCTGGTATTCACCCCGTGGGGCGTATACGCTGACACGTCCCTGAGCCAGAACCTTCATCCCGTTTTCCGGCACAAACCTGAGATATCTTGCCTGGAGCCTGAACATAACTGCCCTGATTTGGGATTTTTGATCCTTAAGTGTCATATAATAATGTCCGGATACAGGGGAACGAAAATTGGAGATCTCCCCTTCCAGCCATATAAAATCAAGCTGTTCTTCAAGCAGGCTGCGTATTTCATTAGTCAGTTGGCTAACGCTATAAACATCAGGCTGTTGATTATATTCTTCCAAATCCTGATCACCTCGCAAGGGCTAGACCAAGCCTTGATCCAGCATGGCATTGACAACCTTCACAAAGCCGGCAATATTGGCCCCGATAAAATAATTGCCCGGTTCGTCATATTCCATGGCAGCATCCAGACAGCTTTGATGGATACTTTTCATCATTATTTTAAGACGGCCATCCACTTCAGCTTTTGGCCAGTTAAAACGCATGCTGTTCTGGGACATCTCCAGCCCTGAAACAGCGACGCCTCCAGCATTGGAAGCTTTACCAGGGGCATAGAGTATTTTACTCTCCAGAAAGATATTAATGGCATCCGGGGTTGATGGCATATTGGCACCTTCACTGACCAGAATAACACCGTTATTTATCAGATTTTGAGCATCCTTTTCCCCGACTTCATTTTGTGTGGCAGAGGGAAAGGCACAATCAGCCTTATGATTCCAAAGAGGATTATAGGTCATAGTGGAGTCTCTTTCCGTGTAAACAGCCTCAGAATATTCATCACAATACTCTTTGATTCTGCCACGCCTGATATTTTTGAGCTCCTTGACATAATCCAGTTTTGCCTGGTCTATGCCTTTTTCATCATAAATATACCCTGAGGAATCAGAAATTGTAACTACCTTGCCTCCAAGTTTTATCAGCTTTTCCGTAGTATATTGAGCCACATTTCCGGAACCCGACACCAAACAAATCTTGTCTTGCAGACTATCCCTCCGGGTGGCCAGCATTTCCGAGGCAAAATATACATTCCCATACCCGGTAGCTTCCGGTCGAATCAGGCTGCCTCCCCATCCCAGACCCTTTCCTGTCAAAACGCCTGTAAATTCATTTGTTATTTTTTTATACATTCCAAATAAATATCCAATCTCCCTGGCTCCGACTCCGATATCTCCGGCCGGAATATCACGATTAGGACCAATGTGCCGAAAGAGTTCAAGCATAAAACTTTGACAAAAGCGCATGACCTCGCTGTCTGTTTTCCCCTTTGGATCAAAATCAGAACCACCTTTTCCGCCTCCCATGGCAAGGGTGGTCAAGGCATTCTTAAAGACCTGCTCAAAGGCAAGGAATTTGAGGATGCTGATATTTACTGAGGGATGAAAACGAAGACCTCCCTTATATGGTCCAATTGCGCTATTCATCTCAATTCGGAAGCCGCGGTTAACATGAGCCTGTCCCTGGTCATCCATCCAGGGAACCCGAAAAAGTATAACCCTTTCAGGTTCTGTAATACGTGCAAGTATCGCATTCTTCCGGTACTCGGGATTCCGGTCTAAAACAGGCTGCACACTTTCCAGAACTTCCTGTACAGCTTGATGAAATTCTGTTTCGCCAGGATCTCTTTGTTTTATTAATTCCAGGTTCTCTAACATTGAAGCGTCTCCGATTTTTGATATGAAAGAACTGCTTTAACCAGAATATATTGTAGTTAAAGGGATTCCATACAAAGTTAGTAAAAAGACTGAATTTCCAACCTTCACGGGAATGATGGAAGACAGTAAAATTTTAT
>DAOWOF010000105.1 GCA_030642205.1 Desulfobacteraceae bacterium
ACCGATTGGGGAATGGACTTTCCCATGTTGATGTACCCCGATCCTCCTACCACTCCTCTGGGAATTGGGAATCTGAAGAAAAATATCTTTCGCAATACGCTGTATTATGGAAGGATGGTATCTCTGGATACAAGAGCAGCCTTGATCTCGGCCGAGTTCCTTCCCGAATCACTGAATTTTGATCTGATCTACGAAGCCATGGAGCAATTCAAGAAGGATAATGAAGATGTAAATACAGAAGTGTATATTGAAGGAGACAGCTACCTGTACGGCGTTATAGATCATTACATAACTCAGACGATGTGGATTTTTGCAGTTACTATTCTGATGATGTCTTTTTTGTCGTTTTGGTTTGCCAGGATGGCCAGATTGGTCTTTGTGCCATTGGCATCCATGCTTCTTTGTGCCGTATGGGGTATTGGTTGTGCCGAATTAATGGGCTTCAATATTGATCCCATGGTACTGGTTATTCCTTTGTTGATCAGTGCCCGGGCATTGAGCCATTCGATCCAGTTTGGCTGGAGGGTTAATGAGGAATTTATAAAGTGGGGTGATTCAAGGACTGCCTGTGAAAAGACGATTGTGGCCCTTCTCTATCCTGGATTGGCAGGTGTTGTGACCGATGGGGTAGGGATCCTCTTGATAGCTTTAATTCCTGTACCCATTATGATGAAGATAGGTCTCATTTTCTTTGTATGGGCAATGAGTGTTGTTCCTGTTGTATTAATATTTAACCCAATCATTTACAGCTATCTTCCTGCCTTGAAAAAGGCTGATGAATGGAGCAAAAGTCAAAGTACCCGTGCCCTTCAGACACAGCTTAATAATTTGGTATTTAACCTTGGAAAAGGCAAAAGGGCCTGGGGCGTCCTGGGCATCACTGTTGTTATCGCGATAATAGTCGGTTATATTACTGTTGATCGACTGGAAATAGGAGATATTCAGCCCGGAACCCCATTTCTTAAAGAGCACTCCCGCTATAATCGTGATGTGAAAATTATTAATACCTTTTTCCCTGGCCTGGTTGATCCATTTATGATTATTTGTGATGGCAAGAAATCAGAGGGTATCCTTTTCCCTGAGGTTATGGAAGATATGTCGAATATGCAATTTCGGCTTATGCAGATGCCTGAGGTTATGGGGACGCTTTCTATCGTAGACCTTATTCAGAATCTGAATATGAAACTGCATGAAGATGACCCACGTTTTTATTTTGTGCCTGATACGAGCGCGGGTGTCTTTGCGCGACTTTTCATGTTAACCGGAGGTGGAGCCGAACCTGGGGATTTTGATCAATACTATGATGATCTTTACGCGGGCAGCAATGTCGTCGCCTATTTGAAGGATCATACTGCCAAAACTCTTGACTCTGTGCAGGAACAATGCAGGAGTATTATTGCTGAGATGAAACGGCCCGAGCAGGTTCATGAATTCAGGCTGGCGATGGCCAGGGCAGGATCAGTAGCTGCTGTTAATGAGTCGGTTGAAAAGAACGAACAGCTCATAACCATCCTGGTGTTTTTATCAACGTTTATATTTTGTGCCATTTCTTTCCAGTCATTTATGGCAGGCTTTATACTGATTCTGCCGCTGGGATTTGCCAATCTTTTTTGTTTTGCCTATATGGCTGTATCAAATATTGGCCTCAATCTTCAAACTCTGCCTGTATCAGCCATAGCCGTGGGCGTCGGGGTCGACTACGGTGTTTATTTGATAGAGAGAATCAGGGATGAATACAGTCAGGTTGGAGATATGGAAAAAGCAATAAATAATACCCTTATTACTACAGGTCATGCCCTGACCGTAACGGGTTTAATTATGGTGATGGGTGTTATTTTCTGGAATTGGTCAACAATAAAATTCCAGGCTGATATGGGTCTTTTCTTGTCTATCGTAACCCTATTGCATATTATAGGGACTCTTTTTATTATCCCGGCTTTGGTCAGGGTTATTAATCCAAGTTTTATCTTGAAGTCTTATAAAGGAAAGGAGGTGACAACTTAGCCTTAATTATTATCTGTATTTAATTTAAAGATTAGAATGCGATGAAAATTTCTTGCATCAGAGGCAGTTACATAACGCTTAATATTGTCCCGTGACAAGGATGGCTAAAAAGATAAACTGCCTTATAATTTGGCAGAGGATGATTCTCTTAGCCTTATGCTCATGGGCAGTGCCTGAAGTTTTGTAATTGGCTCATCATCAGAAATATTGAAGATCTTTTATTGTATGTCTAAACAAAAAAGGGAGGAGTAATAATGAGAGGTAAGTTTATTGTATATTTTTTTGCACTTTTGCTGGCCCCCCTCTTCATATTGACAGCTGCAACAGATTTGATAGCCTATGAAGTAGGCAAGATTGAATTACATGGGTATGTTGAAAACCAGACAGCTATTCGATTAGAGGATCAGTACCGGAACCGTGGAAATGAGAAAGGAGATCTTGCTCGTTTCAGGTCTACCTTTGTTGTGGAAGCAGGAGTTGATTTGACTGATTCTGTAAAGGCAAATGCTATTTTCAAGGCCTATTACGAAGGTTCATGGGATATGGACAGCAATCTGATCCAGTCTCCCAAAGACAATAACAGGGATACTGTAATTGATGGCTATTCCATGTATAAGGATGTTCTTATAAGAGAATATTTTATTCGTAAATACTGGAAACATTCATCAATCAAAGTTGGAGCGCAGCAGATTGTATGGGGAGAGTCTGATCTTTTAAGGATGTCTGATATCATTAACCCCCTTGATCTGGGCCACAGGATATTCCTGGAAGATTTTGAGAATGTAAGGATTCCTCTGCGAGCCATTGATTTCAGATATGAAATGCCTGGGCCAAACCGTTTTATGTTTGAGGCTGTGGTGGTTCCTGAAGATTTCAAGGTAATCAGAATTGCCTCATCTGGCGGCAACTGGAACCCTCTTGCTTATCGTTTGCCTCTGGGTCTTACGGATAAATTCGCAGACACAATGGCGACTAGCTGGAGAGAGTATGAAAATCAGGGCCTCCGTAATCTTCAGGGAGGGATCAGGCTGAAAGCGATCTTTGGAGAGTGGGATTTAGGGGTCTTTGCTTATCACAAACGAGTTGAGGTTCCTGCTGTTGTGGTTGACAGGGAATTCCTCTTTTCAGGACCTTTTCTTGGTTTAGCGCCTGCCGCCCCTGGAGAGCCTGACTATACGTCCTTTTTGTCATCCTTTATGGCGGACGCTGGAAAACCCAAAGGCGAATGGTCAAATATTGCAAGAATTTTCAGCGATAATGTTGATAATATTGTTGACATGAAATATCCCTGGATCAACACTTTTGGCGTCTGTTTTAATGTACCGGAACACAGGACAGGGTCTATTATCCGTTTTGAAAGCGCCTTTATCCTCGATAATCCTATAACATATAATAACCCTGATCCTTTACCTTCAGGGCTACTGCCAATGGTACCGGCATTTCCAGGGATCCTCGACCCAACCATTGTAAAGACCTTTGACCAGATAGTTGACTGGGCATGGCCCCAGACAGTGGAGTTTGAACTTCCGGCCTATGATTATAAGGAATCGGATGTCCTCCAATGTATGATTGGTTTTGACAGGCCAACATGGATCAAATTATTGAATCCTAATATGACCTGGTTTATTACCGGCCAGCTTTTCTATAAAAAGATCATGGATCATGATGCAACAATGCAGACAGGTATGGGCGAGGACGGACATGGGGATCAGCAGTTAATGGCTACCCTTATTGCTCTGACTGAATACTATAATGGTTATGTTAATCCTGAAGTAGCCCTGATGTATGACTTTGAATCCAAGACATGGCTAGCCAGGCCTCAGGTAAGATATCAGGCTACAGAGGACTTAAGTATAACTCTGGGCGGCCTCTGGATTGGCTGCAAGGATAGTAATGGATTAGCAGGTGATCTGGGTGGATTTGCCAAGGATGATGAGGCATATTTACACCTAAGGTATACATTCTAATCAAAAACATTATTGTAATTTTTAATTATATGTAAATTGTTTTACAGGAATGGGCAGGGCTGGCCCTGTTCCATTCCTGTAAAATTTGAGTCCTGACAATTTCCATCTATTAAAAATAGATTTTATTAATTTGTTAAGTCCTGCAAATATTTTCTTGTTCGTGGAAGTACACTGGATATTAAATCAACATCTTTAAGGAAAACAGGCATGATTGAGGTAAAATCTGTCAGTAAAATTTTTGGCTCTGTAGTTGCTTTAAATAATGTTAGTTTTAAAGCTGAGCATGGAGATATCATTGGTTTACTAGGGCCAAATGGCGCGGGTAAGAGTACCCTGATGCGAATTTTGACATGCTATTTTGCGCCTACAATGGGCTGGGTCAAAATTGATGGTCTGAATGTTGAAAAGGAAGCCATTAAGATAAAGAAAAAAATAGGATATTTCCCAGAGGAAATAGATATCTATCCTGATATGAGAGTTATGGAATTCCTTGATTTTGCTGCCAATCTAAAAGGAATTAACAAGGCCGATAAAAAACAAACTCTGGACCAAATAGTAGAGTCCTGCGGCCTTGGTGATGTGAGAAGACGAATAATTGGCAATTTATCAAAGGGGTATCGACGTAGAGTAGGATTGTCCCAAGCCTTGTTAAACGATCCACAACTCCTTTTACTGGATGAGCCGACTATTGGGCTGGATCCTCCTCAAGTACTTGAAACGCGTAAATTAATAAAGGGGTTAACAGGTAAAAGGACCGTTATTATAAGTACCCATATCCTGCCGGAAGTAACTCAAATGTGTAATAAAGTCGTAATTTTAAATAAAGGCAATGTTATACTGGAAGACAATGCTGAAAGGCTTGAAATGGGATTGTCTATGGGGATGAATAGATTACACGCCAGGATTGAATGTCCTGAGAACCACTTGATTGATATTTTAAAAAAAGTGCCTGATTTCAAGGATGCTCAATTGATCGAGACTATTAATCCCAGGTGTTTTGAAGTAATGATTGAGGCAGAAGTGGAAACTGATATCCCAAAGGCGCTTTGTGATCTGGCATTTAGTAAAAAATGGGTCTTAAGGGAGATACGGCCAGATTCATCAAGCCTTGAAGAGAATTTTATGGAAATCCTAACCAAGGAGAGGTCTTAGGGATGAATATATTAACTATAATGAAAAAAGAGTTACTAGCCTATATATTGTCTCCAACCATATATGCCGTAATAACCATATTTATGGTACTGTCCTCATATTTTTTTTATACTGATCTCAGCTTTTATAATACAATGAATGTAGCAGGGACTTCAAACCCTGTTGAAGGGCTATTCCAGTTTTATTTTAATGATTTGAGATTTATTCTAATGCTCATAATGCCCTTCCTTACCATGCGGCTTCTGTCTGAGGAAAAAAAACAGAAGACATTCGAGCTTCTTTGCAGTTATCCTATTCGTGATTCCGAGATACTGGCCGGGAAGTTTTTATCCTGTTTTCTGGTTTATCTGTTTATGATTTTTCTTACACTGATAAACGTTATCTATATATGTCTGCAATGGGGGTTTGAAGGATTCCAGCCCTTACTTGCCGGCTATCTTGGCCTGGGTCTATTGGGACTTTGTCTGATATCATGTGGTTTATTCATCTCTTCTTTAACTGAAAAACAAATTGTTGCAGGAATGGGAACCTTAGGCATCTTTGTCCTATTCTGGTTTTTGACCTGGAATGAGATGATGGCAGGTGAAAAATTAATTAATTTTCTTACCAGATTATCGCTGTTTGACAGGCTTGAATTTTTCTTCAAAGGAGTAATTGATACACAGGATATAGTCTTTTTTTCCATTTTTATTATAATATTTATTTGTTTTACTCTCTTTTCTATGAAGTCCCGAAAACTTGAGGTTTAAGGATGAAATTTAATAGTAAATATATTGATAGACCCGTTAAATATTGGGCTACCGTTATAGTGTCAACTCTTCTGCTCATTGGAATTGCTGTTAGTTTAGAAGTCCTGTCGTATACGAATAATTACAGGATTGATTTAACACCGGAACAGCATTTCACCATTTCTGATCAATCGATTAAAATCCTTAAGCTGCTTGAAAAAGACATTACTTTTACAGCCTTTTATCAGAGAGGTGACAGAAAAGAATACAATAATTTTTTTCGTCTGTTATCCAATCATTCAAAGCATATTAAATATAGGTTAATTGATCTTGATCGTTTTCCTGGCCAGGCCAAGTTACACGGGGTCACAACCTCAGGGCAAACAATATCGGAATATCAAGGCCGCAAAGAGATGGATGTTCATCCAACAGAAGAAAATATAATAAATACTATCTTGAAATTTATCAAAGATATCAGAAGAGAGTTATATTTTACCACCGGTCATGATGAAAAACGGGAAAGAGGTCAATATCTCGATATTTCGCAGCAATTGAAATATGAAGGATGGTCAATCAATACTCTCAATCTTGCAACTGATAATATTCCTGCTGTGGATAACACCCTTATTTTAATCCCTGGGCCTAAAAAGGATTTTTTCGATCATGAATTAAATGAATTAAGCAAATACTTAAAACAAGGTGGCAAAATAGTTGTCCTGCTGGAACCTTATACCAAGCTTCCAAATCTAATGAAATTTTTGAAAAAATATAGAATCCTTACAGGCCAGGGCATCATTATTGATCTTGAAAATAAACTGCTTGCTGGTGATTATTTAGCTCCTTTAATACCTTTTTATGCTAATTCACCCATAACAAAATACTTGAAAACTCCTTCGATCTTTCCAACTGCCATGCCAATTTTCATCGACAAAAAAGTCAATGATGATAGTTCAATTGCTTTTCTGGCCAAAACATCAGATGCAAGCTGGGCGAAAATTAATCAGGAGGATGTTAAAAGAGGAGATATTGATTTTGTAAAAGCAACGGATAAAAAAGGCCCTTTAACCGTAGCTGTAATGGTAATGTGGACACATAAGGACGATAAAGATGAAAATGAAGAGGAAGTATTAGATGGGGCACTGGTATGTTTTAGCGACTCAGATTTTATCCAGAATCAATATGTTGAAATGATGGGAAATAAGGATCTTTTCCTTAACACCTTGAATTTTTTAAATCAGGAGAAAGACCTGATTTCTATAAGGACAAAAAAATATGAATTTCCATTTCATCATATGACGGATGCTCAAGGACGAATGGCGTTTATAACACTGGTAGTAATAATGCCATTGTTTTTTATAATAACGGGAATAATAATATTTGTGTATAGAAAATGGCGTGGATAAAAAATAAAAAGATTATATTTCTTGCAATACTCTTAATCCTGTCCGGTTTAATCGCGATAAAGGAATTTAGAAGGCAAGCCCTGGAAGGAACTGCCCGAAAAGTTCCAAGGATATTTGATTTCAGGAATGAGGATCTAATCCAGGTTTTTTTAAAGATGAACAATGGTAAAATATTAATTAAAAAAACTGATGATAAATGGATTATTACAGATTCTGATAACAGGGTTGTTCGAGCTGATTATATGCGGGATTTATTAGCAGTTTATGACTTTGGAGTTGTTCAGGATGTCGAATCGGAACCAAATGATTATGATATATATGGTTTATCTTCCCCTGAAATTGAACTAGGAATATTACTAAAAGATAAAAATAAATTTGATATTATCTATATTGGAGATGATAATCCGCCAAAGACAAGCTGCTATGGCATGGTAAAAGAAAAACCGGAGATTATTCTTTTAGGAATCGGTTATAAAAGAACAATCAAGCATTTCTTCAATAAATTTAAAAAATAATA
>DAOWOF010000220.1 GCA_030642205.1 Desulfobacteraceae bacterium
AACTCTATAATATTGACCTTGCCATGCTGCCGATAGGCGGCGTATTCACAATGGATCCGCCTCAGGCTGCAACGGCTGCAAGGCTTCTTGGAGTCGGAAAGGTAATCCCCATGCATTATGGAACTTTTCCTGTTTTGGAACAGACCCCTGAGTCTTTTGTTGAAATAATGAAGAAGGCTCTGCCTGATGTTGAGGTCGTAATCCTTAAGCCTGGAGAAGAAAATGCTTTTTAGTCAAATTAGTCAAATAATTTGGGGGTTTTTATTGAGAAATAAATGAATCCTTCAACCATTCCATATTGCTGTCTTGCCTATTTGATTTCATGAGTGATATGGTGTATTAATATAATAATAAAATTTTAGGAAGGAGAAAAAATGGCAATTAAAAAAGTTGGAGTATTAGGCTGCGGCCTTATGGGTTCCGGTATTGTGCAGATATGCGCACAAGCAGGTTTGGAAACTGTCGTACGTGAGGTTGACCAAAAGTTTATTGATAATGGACTTGGTATGATTAATAAAAATCTTTCCCGGGCGGTAAAGAAAGAAAAAATCTCTCAAAGCGATATGGACGGTATATTAGGCAGGATCAAGGGAACACTTGAACTTGAAGATCTAAAAGATTGCGATTTGATAATGGAAGCTGTCGTTGAGAATCTGAAGATTAAAAATGATATGTTTTCAACCCTCGATAAGATTTGTGGAGAAAAAACTATATTTGCCAGCAATACCTCGTCGTTGACTATTATAGAGATGGCTGCTTCTACCAATAGACCTGACAGGTTTTGCGGACTCCATTTCTTTAACCCTGTACCAGTCATGAAGCTTGTTGAGGTGGTCAAAACCATTGCCACAAGTCAGGAAACAATAGACACTTCTATGGAATTTTGCAAAACAATTGGCAAAACAGCTATCTTGGCCAAAGATACTGCCGGTTTTATTGTAAATCGCTTGGCTGTTGCCTTTCTTTTAAATACAGTCCGGCTTTATGAGCAAGGGCTTGCTTCGGCCCAGGACATTGATGATGGAGTAAAACTGGGATTAAATCACCCAATGGGGCCATTATCTCTCTTGGATTTTTTAGGATTGGATACATTGGTTGATGTTGGGAACATTATGTTTGAGGAATTCAAAGAAGCTATGTATGCCCCTCCACCTCTTTTGAAAAAGATGGTACTTGCCGGTTACTATGGCAGAAAATCCGGCAAAGGTTTTTATGACTATAGCGGCGAGGTGCCTGTCCCCACTGATCTGAAATTGTAAAAATGCAAGGAGATAGTCTCATTTCCAGGAAATTTACCCCGGAGCTGCAAAGATATTGTCGGATCTTTTGGGGCCGAGTGTCAATCACTAATGATTAAAAAATACACGCACCAAGAGTTAGGTCAGGTTATCGAATCCATAAGCGGATATTATTGTATTGACAAAGAGGAGCTGTTAAAAATAAACAGCGAAGATCTGCTCTATTTTATTGGCAATGCAAAAATGGACACATCATGTTGTGGAGTTTATGGATGTCTGTATGCAATGGTAGCCGGTTATGTTTTAGAGTGGAAAAAACGATGTGATAAAAATGGGCAGCCGATTTCAGTAGTCAGAACCGTTGCAGATGCCGATTCCAGAGAAAAAATTATCAGGATTCTTAAAGAAAAGGAAGGTGTTGTCCAGGTTGAATTTTGGTAGTTTTCATGTTTAATAAGTCATATTGATTGAACACGCTCAGGAGTAATAATCTAACTCGTTCAGGTCTAAAGAATTTATAATTTGAAAGAATTGGCGCTTAAATTCAGGTTGGATTCGGAGTCTCGCAAGCTTGTTTACCTGTACGATTCCGATTGAGTAACGCCGTAGGAATACTATGACGTTGCGAATAAAGGTCATGCTGATACCGTTTGAAGATAAGACGCCAAAATGTTAAGTAAATTATTAATTGTCGAGCCGTAGTGAAAGAATGGACAAAAATTATTTAAAGGAGGTCGATGGATATGGTAGGAATTGTTTCTTATGGTGCATATATACCAAAATACAGAATAGACCGGAAAATTATTTATAAGGCTATGGGATGGTTTGATGCTTCTACCTATCTCCCCGGAGAAAAAGCAGTAGCAAGTTTTGATGAAGACAGCGTTACCATGGCTGTAAACAGCATGATGGATTGTTTGACCGATTTTGATCGAACTAGTGTGGATGCCTTGTATTTTGCAAGTACCAGCGCTCCATATAAGGAAAGACTTAGTTCTGAAATGATTGCAACTGCATGCGATTTAGGATCTGAAATCCGTTCAGCGGATTTCTCTAATAGTGTCAAGGCAGGGACAACCGCTTTGCTTTCAGCGCTGGATGCAGCAAAAAGTGGAACGGCAGATAATATTGCGGTATGCGCTTCCGACTGTCGTTTGGCCAATCCTGGGAGCGCCCAGGAAGAACTCTTTGGCGATGGAGCGGCATCTTTGATTATCGGCAATGAAGGAGTCCTTGCAAGTCTGGAAGGTTCACATTCCGTCTCTTATGATCTGGTTGATTACTGGAGGTCAGCTTATGAGAAAATCGGACACCAGTGGGAAGACAGATTTATTCGAACTGAAGGTTATGTGAAATTTATAATGGAAACGATTTCCGGAGTTGCAAAAAAATGTAACATTGAGATGAAAGATGTAGCAAAAGTGGCCTTTCCATCCCTCTATGCCGGGGACCACAGAAAAATAGGAAAAATGTTGGGCCTTAGCCCTGAACAGGTACAGGACCCGATGGTATCAAACATAGGCTATACAGGGACAAGCAATCCGTTAATGCTGCTTGTGGCGGCACTTGAAGATGCCAAGCCGGGTGACAAGATTGTTGTTGCGGGTTTTGGCAGTGGCAGCGATGCCCTTTTGTTTCAGGTAACTGATGAAATTAACAATCTAAAAGGGCCGAAGAAAGGGATCCGGAGAAATTTAGCAGCCAAACGAGAGCTTACAAGCTATGAGAAGATGTTATCTTTTCGGGATACCATTCCGGTTGAAAAAGGTATTCGTGGAAAAACTGCAACAGCGTTTACCAGCTTTTCCACAATCTACAGGTCCCGTGAGGTTATAATGGGGCTTTGCGGAAGCAAATGCAAGGCTTGCGGTACGCCTCAATTTCCAGCCCAGCAAGTTTGTGTGAATCCTGAGTGCGGGGCCATTAACCAGATGGAAAAATACAGATTCTCAGATAGAAAGGCCAAACTGTTTACCTATACCGGCGATAACCTTGCCTACACCCCATGTCCGCCTACTATGTATGGTGTAGTGGATTTTGAAGGTGGAGGAAGATTTTGGTTTGATTTGGTTGAGGCTGATCTGGAATCCCTTAAAGTTGGCATGGAAGTAGAATTCACCTTTCGGAAAAAATATTCTGTTGAAGATTTTGGCCAACATATCTATTGTTGGAAGATGATGCCTGTCATGGAGTAGAGTGAAGACAATAATTTTATCCGGATATCTTGGTTATTATAATAATTGAGATCTGGAAAAATAATCATACTAAAAAATGTGGATATAGAGGATTCGGGGCACTTTTTTGAGGAGGTAAAAATGAGTGAAGGAATCAAGGATAAGGTTGCGATAATCGGTATGGGATGCACCAGATTTGGCGAACGTTGGGATATGGGGCATGAAGAATTAATGGTAGAGGCCTTTGTAGAGGCTATTGAAGATGCAGGTATAGAGAAAAAAGACATTCAGGCTGCCTGGTTAGGTTCATGCTATGATGAGTTAAGTATTGGGAAATCTGCAGCTCCTATGAGCACTACATTGAAGCTGCCTTTTATTCCCGCAACAAGGGTTGAGAATATGTGTGCAAGCGGGACTGAAGCAATAAGGGGCGCTGCATATGCTGTCGCCTCCGGCGCTTATGATATTTGTCTGGCCTTGGGCGTTGAAAAGCTTAAAGATACCGGGTTTGGAGGTCTTTCTGAGGTAGGAGCCGTTATGGGAATGAAAAACAAGATGCTGGTTCCAGGTTACAGCGGCCCGGGCGGATTTGCTATGATGGCGACCAGATATTTTAATAAATATGGCCTTAGCCCTGAGGAAGGCAA
>DAOWOF010000226.1 GCA_030642205.1 Desulfobacteraceae bacterium
ACAACCTATCTGATGCAAAAGAACTGATATCTATCTTCCATAAAAGATTATTTCTCTTCCATATTTTGATAAGCTCGTAAAAAGTCATTGCGTCTTTTTACTCGTCGGGGAAGGCTGCCTTATTTTCATGCTTTGTTGTGTTGGTCAGGGTATGGTGCTTATTGAGAAATTACGATATAAATCATTATCATAAGGAAAAAATGGAAAAAATTATTGAAGGAGTTTATTTTATTCCAGGCCAGGATGGGCTGATCCCTGATGCCCATGTCTACCTGTTAGGACTGCCATCCTCCAGAGATCTAACCCTTATTGATGTAGGCGTAATCGGAAAAGGACAAAAAAAAATAGATCTTCTTAAAAAACACGGGATTGAACCAGGAGATATTAAAAGGATCATCCTGACACATGCCCATATGGACCATATCGGTTGTATTAACGAGGTTCTGAAAGAGACGCAGGCTGAACTCTGGATGCATGTCAAGGAGGCGGATTTACTGGAGCAGGGGCAGGAATTGATTGTTTTTGGCCAGGAGATGATCAAAGAAATGTGTCATAATCATTATAATATCAAACCAGGGGACTATACTCTTACATTTGACAAGAAATTGGAAGGAAATGAATATTTAGAGATAGGAGGAATGATTTGGGAAGTTTTACATGTGCCTGGACACTCTTTAGGCAGTCTGGCGCTTTATAATCCTGTAAATAAAATCCTCATTGCCGGGGATGTGGTTTACGCGGATTACAGTATTGGCCGGTTTGATTTTTTTGGATCCAGCGCCCAGGAGCTTAAAAGCACACTTCAATCCCTCTCCTCCCTGGACGTAAATATCTTGTTGCCGGGACATAATCAGATTATGATGGATGTACCAAGAGGATATCTTCGGGAAACTGCCAAACGTTGGGAGCCTTTTTTAAGAGGATAAAAATCTTTTTTTCATCCGCTTGCATTCAATCTTTAAAAGAATAAGCTTATGGAAATTATTACAACCCATAAAAATACTGATCTTGATGCCCTGGCCTCCCTTTTTGCGGCCAAGTTTTTTTATCCGCAGGCAAAACTGGTCTTGCCATCAAGGATTAATCCCAATGTCAGGTTTTTTCTGTCTCTGCATAAGAATATCTTTTCCTATCATAGTCAGAATGACATTGATCTAAAGAAAGTATCAAGATTAATAGTTGTTGATACCAATTGCTGGAATAGATTAGAGGGCATGAACTCCCTCAGAAAACAGAATGATTTGGCTATACACCTCTGGGATCATCATCCTATTAAGGGTGATATCGAAAGCAACTGGTCTTGCCAGGAAGTTATAGGAGCCAATACAACATTTTTTGTCAATAGACTTGAGAAGGCCTCAAAAAAAATAACGCCCATTCAAGCCACTCTCTTTCTGGCAGGGATTTATGAGGATACAGGAAACCTCTCCTTTCCCAATTCAACTGCAAAGGATGCCAGGGCAGTGGCATATCTTATGGATATGCAGGCAGACTTAAAGGTTATCCGCAAACTATTGAGGGGAGTCTATGGTCCTAAACAGAAAGACGTTTTGTTTAAGATGCTAAAAAACAACCATCGTATGAAGATAGGCAATTATTGTATAAGCATTAATTCAACCAAAATTAATGGACATATACCCGGGCTTGCCATTATTGTATCCATGCTCCAGGATATTCTTAATGTTGACGCTGCCTTTTGTATTTTTCTGGAAAAGGATAGAAATCAAATTATTCTAATTGGCAGGAGTCTTGTTGACGGTCTTAATATAGGCACGATTATGCGTGCGATGGGCGGAGGAGGTCATCCTGGAGCAGGCTCGGTTTTACTAAAAGATGTTAATCCTGTTTCAGTGAAGGAATGGATTATAGAATTGATTAATGGCAATCAGCAATCCACAATCAAGATAAGCGATTTAATGTCTTTCCCTGTTACCGGAATCCCCCCTGATGCCAGCATGGAAGATGTTGACATTATTTTCAAGGAGCAAAACTATACTGGTCTGCCAGTCATGGAAGGCGATAAAATAGTTGGGATTATCTCACGCAGGGATTTTAACAGGGTTCGGGATTCTTCCCATTTTCAATCGCCTGTGAAGGCCTTTATGTCAACCAATGTTATTACCATTGATCCCCGAAGCAGTTGTACAAAGGCAGCGCGTTTGATGATAAAACATGATATTGGACGCTTACCGGTTGTAGAGGATGGACGGATTATTGGAATCATTACCCGCTCCGATGCAATGCGTTATTTTTATGATCTTTTACCAGAATAATGCCTGAAGATGATGATAAATTTTGGGAACAAGGGGCAGAGCCTGTCCCTTTGCCGATTGATGGAATTTTGGATCTGCATATGTTTAGTCCTCAAGATGCGGCATCAGTGGTTGATGAATATCTCCTGGCTTGTCAAAAATCTGGTATTTATCAGGTAAAGATAGTTCATGGCAAGGGAAAAGGTGTCCTTAGGCGTATAGTCCATTCACTTCTTACCCGACATCCCCATGTTATTGATTTTGCTCTTGATACCGGTCCATCAAGCTGGGGCGCAACCTTGGTATATCTTAAAAAAAAGGAATAAAGGGAATTATTCAGGCTGCAAAGGCCAGAGTCCTTTTGCCTCCAGAACTGATTTAAATATTTTGAGAGCAGTATTTGTTGCAGGCATACCTCCATAAACGCTGGTTTGAAAGATAACCTCTGTGATCTCTTCCGGCGTGCAGCCCACATTCAAGGCCGCATGTAAATGCAGCCTTAATTCCTCTGGTCGAACCAGTACGGTAAGAGATGCAATAGTTATCAGCTGCCTGACTCTATGGGGCACTTTCTCCCTTGCATACATCTGGCCTGTTATGAATAAAGAAAGATCTTTGGCAAGATCTTTGTCAAATGATTTCCAGAGCTTATAAGGCGACTCTTCTTTGATATCGTTAAAATATAATTCTGCTGTTTTTTTTGTTTTATCAACTATATCCAATCGATTTTCCTTTCTTTAAAAGCAATCCTTAATAATGTTCCTGGAATTCAGGATTTTCTGGCATATGAATATCAATGAAACCAACAATGTAATTATTAGTGACTTGACATGGTTAATAACTGCATGTTATCGACCTATAAGATTACTTGGAATCTTTTTAAAAAAGTTATGGTATCTATTCAACTAATATCCATAGCAACACTGATCTGATTAAACCTGCTGCGTGTCTAAAATCGGCATCCTTGGAATAGCTGAATTGTTGCAAGTTATGATTATTATTTGTAGAAGTATAGGGACATATTAAAAATGTGTCAATTAAGAGCTGTGATTATTTAAATAATGGGGTGGATTCCAAATGAAAACTAGAGAGAAATCCTTGAATGCTTCCTCCGGATTATTGGAGGATAAAATCCTCGAAAATATCAAAGTGCTTGATTTGTCAACGGAGGAAGGTTTTTTTTGCGGTAAACTCTTAGGTGATATGGGGGCAGATGTTGTCAAAGTGGAACCTCCGGATGGCGATCCTGCGCGTAAAAAAGGCCCTTTTTATAAAGATATCATTGATCCCAAAAAAAGCCTTTATTGGTTTGCCTTGAATAATAATAAGCGGGGCATTACCCTTGATATCACTTCGAATCAAGGGGGTGAGATCCTGAAGAAACTGATAAAATGGGCTGATGTCGTAATACAAACTCCTGTTATTAATGAGGGGAGGGGATATAATTACAAAGACTTAAGGGATCTAAAGCAGGGAATAATATCGGTTTCAATTACTCCTTTTGGCAGCAAAGGGCCATATAAGGATTTTAAGACATCGGAGCTTATGAGTATTGGCATGTGCGGATGGCTCTATCTTTGTGGAGACACTGACAGGCAGCCAGTGCAAATCAGTTGTCCCCAGGCATATTATAATGCGGGCATGGATGGCGCGGTG
>DAOWOF010000110.1 GCA_030642205.1 Desulfobacteraceae bacterium
CGGGTCGTCTGATAGATTGTTGATACGTTTTCCAGTGGAAACGACATTGTTGGCCTTATTTAATTCCTCGGTGATGTTGCCCAGGTTAAATTTAACCATCTCATAAATCGTTGTGCTGGCCACTCTCATAATAATTTTCCTATTTTACGCTAAGCAATGTATTCAGCATTTCGTCGGAGATGCTGATAAGCTTGGCTGCGGCCTGAAAGGCACGTTGGAATTTGATGATATTTGTCATCTCCTCGTCAAGAGAGACAGCAGAAATACTATTACGAATTTCCCCGATTTTATTTGCCATCACCGCATTAAATGCCCTGCTCCTTGATATACTTGAAGATTTGATTCCAATAGAACTTATCATGGAATGATAGTAGTTATCGATAGTCGCTGTCAGGCTCCCTTTCGTGTCTCCGTTGATCCTGTCGCATGTCCACTGTGGAATATCAATAGAGGTATATTGCAGATCAGCGATAGCAAGGGCATTGGTGTTGTCTCCTGAGGCAAAGTTGCCGTCGGCATCAACCTGGGCTGCGGCGATGTAGTTCTTATCAAGACTGATTTTGTTGTTTAGGCCCATGCCCCCGGCATTCGCGCCCGTGAAAAGTGTATTGATACCAAGGGCCGCAAGGACATTGCTTGTGTCATCGGAAAAGGCAAATGTATAGTTGTTGGAAGCGCTAATTTGCAGCTTACCCCCAACAATTGTTGCAGTAATATTGGCAGGATCAATGAGGTTAATAGCATCACTAATGTCCTCGATGGAGTCATTGTCAGAATCAACCGTAATCGTGCCATCACTGTCATAATTCCCGCTTGAATCGTAAAGCCACAACCTGAATCCGCCATCTGAAATTTTGTCATAGTAATTCAGGCCTGATTCTTCAGTCCCGAGCTCCTCTCTAGCATCTGATACAGCGTATGTCCCTGTGGCAGCGCTAAAGGCCTCCATCCCCACACCCTGGCTGTGCTGCTGGTTGACTGCCCAGATAAATTCCTTTGCCATGGCATTGAGATCCAGTTTATACTTTTCAATGATCTCGTCCCGCATCTCAAGCCATCCACCCATCTTTCCCCTGGTAATGTTGTTAGTGATGTCCCCTGTAGCGACGCCATCCTTTCCCTCCCACATAATCTTCTCTCCGTTATCTCCTCCAGAAACGAGATTATAATTGTCGTTTCCGTGAACAAGAACGCAACCTTTGGCAGTGATTATAGTGAGAGAGCCGTTTGTCTGCTCAAAAGTCTTCACATCTATGTACTGGGCGAGTTCTGAAGTCAGTGTATTGCGCTTATCTCTTAAGTCATTAGCTATGCTTGTTGCCGCCTCCATGCCGACGAGCTGGCCATTCACCTGTGCTATCTCATTTGTGATCTCATTGATTTGAACAATACCACCACTTAACGCCCTTGTTAAATCTGTTTGAATCTGTATTAGATCAGTGTTCAGGGTTTTAAATTGATCGGACATAAGGATGCTGTGTTCGTAGAGGGCGACCCGTTCCGTGGATCCGGAGGGATTATTTACAACGTCTTGCCATAAGTTCCAGAATTTTGACATCATCATGCTGATACTTGTTTCCGAGTTTTCGTTAAACAGGCCCTCCATGATCTGCATATAATTCTCCAACTCTTGAGAAGTCGACATGTCCGATTTTCGGTCCATGAGTTGGCTTTCTATAAATTGGTCGCTTGCTCTCAGCACCTGCGTCACATCCACCCCTCGGCCAAGGAGTAGGCCGCCGTAAAACGCTGGTTCCCTTGCCTCGTTTACAGAGGTCTGCCTTGAATAGCCTTCTGTATTGACGTTGGCAATATTGTGGCTGGTTACATTGATGCCATATTGCTGAGCTGCCAGAGCATCCCTGGCAATGTTTAATATCAATCCTAGTCCGGACATTATCAGGCCTCCCTTCTGAGTAGAATATTGGCGCCAGACTCAGTAATATGGCGCCTATTATTGTACATAATCTTTGATTCGGTATTGCCTGTTATAATCGATATCATCTCATCCAGAAAATTGAGCGAGTCGTCAATAAAGAGCTTGTTTTCCTTTCTCAAGGCCTGAACCTCACCATTTAATCGTATAAGCACCTGGTATAGTTCCCGAAATTTAGGCTTATTTTCCCTTGGGATTAAATCCAGTATCTGGTTCAGATCAAATATTTTTTGATCTATCCAGGGGTTAACAGCAGAAATGATTTCCTGCCTGATAGAGTCTATCTTTGAGCATATTTCCTCTTTTTCTTCAGATATCCGCCATAGTTTATCTAAATCTATATTGATCAAAGAGTCTCTTTCCTCCATAAAACAATGAAGCAGGTCATTGTAAAGCAAGATCTTATCGCAAATAAGCTTTTCAATGGATTGAACAATGGTATCTTCCATAAATAGACTCCCTTTTTATATTTATCGGCATATCATGATATAAACTTGATTATTTGGGATTTTATGCCTTTAGTCGTTCAAAAAATATCTCTCCAAGTCCTATACCCCCTCCCTTTGCAATACTTAAGGCAAGGTTTTCATCGAACATTGATCTAATAATTTTACCTTCATTGTTGTTCAAAAGAACACCCTCCCCAGCAATACTTGTCCTCATTGATTTCAACATATAGGTAATAAATATGGATTCGAATTCGGTGCAGGCCTTTTTGAGTCTGTCAGCAGATATATCCTTATGCGATCCTTGTATGCCCGGTTCCAATGAAATCCCATTCAACATGGTTATTCTCCTTTAAATGATCTCCAATTCCGCCTGGAGAGCTCCTGCCGCCTTCATGGCCTGCAAAATAGTGATCAGATCTCTCGGAGTAACGCCAATTGCATTCAGGGCTCTGACTAACTCGCCAATTGTTCTTCCCTCCGGAACCAGAAAAAGCCGATTTTTTTCCTCAGAGACCGATACATCGCTCTTTGGGGAAACAACTGTGCTTCCCCCCGGCGCAACTAATACGCCTTCCTCCGTTTCCGTCAGAGCGGACCCCTCACCTGATGGCGCAAAGGGAAGAGGTTGTGAGACCTCTTTTGTCTCTTTTATCTCAATGCTCAGGTTTCCATGGGCAATAGCAACTTTTGAGATTCTGACATTTTCTCCGATTACTACTGTGCCGGTCCTCTCATTGACTATAACCTTTGCCATGGTATCCGGAACTATCTCGAGCGTGCCGATTTGAGCAAGCAGGTCAACCGTCCTGCCCTGAAATTCGTGAGGGATCCTGAATTTCAAAGTGCCGGAGTCGATTGGTTTAGCAATGTCATCTCCAAATCGCGAGTTGATCACGCTGGCAATCCTCGAGGCTGTGATAAAATCAGGATTATTTATAATAATGGTTAATTCCTGTTTATTTTTGAGCGACAAAGGGATTTCTCTTTCTACTGTGGCTCCTCCACTGATCCTCCCTACAGTAGGATGGTTTTTTGTAACACCTCCACCAGCGTCCCCGCCGGCGCTGAAACCACCAACGCATATAGCCCCCTGGGCAAGAGCGTATACCTTGCCGTCAACCCCTTTCAGGGGAGTTAGAAGAAGATTTCCTCCCTGCAGGCTTTTAGCATCGCCAATAGAGGATATTGTTATATCAATCTTTTGCCCTATCCTGGCAAATGGCGGAAGCATAGCGCTAACTATTACCGCGGCAACATTGCTCACCTTCAGATTCGTCGCGCTAACATGAATCCCCATATGTTCCAGCATATTAGCAAGGCCCTGAATGGTAAAACTTGCTCCAGCTTTATCGCCGCCGCCATTCAAGCCAATGATCAGACCATACCCAAAAAGCTGATTTGGCCTGATACCTTTAATTGAAACAATATCCTTTATCCTTGCCGCCTCACCAATAGAAGATGAAAAGAGAATAAAGGCTAAAATGACTAACAATAAAAACCTAAAACGGCCATACATGATCAATTATCCTCCCTAACCAGCCAGGTTTTTGCTTGTCTGCCAGAGGACCAATGCCGGCATAATTTATTCTGGCATCAGCCACATATGTGGAAGAAATCTCGTTTGACAGGCTTATGTCCTCCGGCCTTATTATGCCTGACAGAGCTATATACTGTGTTTCATTATTGACCTTGATCTCTCTTTTTCCATTTATGTAAAAGTTTCCGTTGGGAAGGACCTTTATAATTACAGCGGAAATATATGCCTTTATATGTCCATCCCTGTCACTGGAAGCCTTTCCGTCAAACTTTGAAGCAAGAGTCGCATTTATCAAGTCGTCAGTACCTGGAATTTGGGCAAGCCTGGTATTTTTATCGGCCAGGGCCTGCATGTAACCTAAAAGCTTGAGTTTTGCGCCTATACTCGAGGACCTGCTCGCGCTGGTATTGGCATTCAGTTTTGCTTCCGGATCCTCCACAATCCTTACGATAACAATATCTCCTACCTTTCTTGCCCTTTTGTCAGGATAAAGACTAATGCCGCTTGTTTCCGACCATAATGATCCCTCCGCTATTTCAGGGGGTTTATAATATGGAAATTGCGGGTCCTGAATCCTTTTTATTGCAGGAACATCAGAGGTATTTAACGGAAAGGCAGCGCAACCGGCCAGGAAAAGAATCATTACTAATATAAATGCAAACTTTTTGGAGACCATTTTTTTCCTTTAAAAATCTACCTTTACAGTTAAGTTATTAATTACCCTTGCGTACAGTCTTTTTTTAGTCATTGCGTTTTGAACCCTTATAATCTCGCCTGAGTAGCCTTTATCCAGGACTCTGCCAGGAACAGTCACCTTTAGGCCATTTGATTCCGCCAGGATGGTTACCATATCCCCCTTTTTTACTATTGGAGATTTTTTCAGCATCCATCCCTTAAGGCAGGTATCTGCTTTTACATTATGTTTTATCATGAGACCGACCACCTTGCTCAATTCACCTATAATGTCTGCAGGCAGGTGGGAGATGTTTTTTCTTTCTAAATAAACGTCACCCTTTTTAATGATCTCTTTCCTTTTCAGATCACGGGAAGCGCAAACTACAGATTCGAACACATCAACCCACGCAACAAGTTGTACCCTGTTTTTTACTATCCCGTTTACACTTATAATGGCATTTAACCTCACATATTCGGCAAGTCTTGTCTTGCCCTTCTGGAATAAGCGGATACTCACCTCACCTGCAGGAACAGGCCTGTTGCGGACAACCTTGAATCTGGATATAATTATATCTGATTGTTCTTTTTCTAAATGCCGGCAAAGATATTTACTAAAGCATTCCCGGAACCTGGCCTCTGGTATGGATTGACAGGTTTGATTGATTGCGGCCTTATTAGTCTTTTTTGCAGCCGGTTCCGCGTTAAGAGGCAAACAAATGCCCCAAAAACAGGCCAAAAGAATCATGATGTGTATATTTTTAACCATGATGACTACCTCTTGATGTTATTGGCTATCTGCAACATGCTGTCTGCTGTCTGTATGGCCTTGCTGTTTATCTCATAGGCTCTCTGGGCCGCAATCATGGAAACCATCTCCTTGACTACATCCACATTAGACATCTCGAGAAACCCCTGGAGTATAGTTCCTACACCGTCTGAACCTGGTGTGCCGGAAATAGCCTCGCCTGATGCATCCGTGCTTCTATATAAATTATGCCCGATACTAAAAAGACCTGCAGTGTTTGGAAAGGTATATAATTCTATTTCACCAAGGGATGTCCCCTCGCCTGAAGAATTAAAGACTGTTACTGTTCCGGATTTGTCAATGCTAATAGAGACTGTATCTGTTGGAGCGGCCATCTCCGGTTGCAACTTGTCTCCATTTGGCGTGCAGATGTTTCCATCTGCATCTAATTTAAAGTTGCCCGCCCTGGTATACAGTTCCTCGTCATTGCTGAGTACTTTAAAAAAGCCTTTTCCCTCTATAACCATGTCCAGCTCATTTTTTGTCTCTTGAAAATCGCCCTGCATAAACATCTTCTGCACACTAAGAGGCATTGACCCCATGCCGATCTGGATGCCTGTAGGAATTTGACTGCCACCCGATGTTTCTGAGCCGGCCTGATTTATGGTCTGATACATCAAGTCCTGAAATTCGGCGCGGCTCTTTTTGAAACTTGTTGTATTTACATTGGCCAGATTATTGGCAATAACATCGATCGTCATTTGCTGGGCGGCCATTCCTGATGCCGCTGACCACATTCCCCTTAACATGATTATCTCCTCCTCTATTATTGCATGCCAAGATTATTAACCATTTTACCGGTCATTTCATCCATGCACTGAATTGCCTTTTGGGCCGACTCAAAGGCCCTGAATGTCTTTATCATCTTAACCATTTCTTCTGTTGGATTAACATTGGATTTCTCTAAATAACTTTGCTGAACATCGACATTTTCGGCTGTAAATATCTCCTCCTCCCCACCTTGATACATATAATATGAAAATCCTTCTTTTCTAAGAAGTTGCGGGCGTTTAAAATCTACCACCAATATCCTGTCAACAGGCTGGTCATCCACTAAGACCTGTCCGTCATTTTCTATTGACACCTTGATTCCATTGATACTTATAGGGCCGTTTTGGCCCAATACTTTATCACCCTTCCGGGTTACCAGAAAACGCTGGGCATTTATGGTGAATGAGCCGTTTCTTGTATATCTGATACCCTTGGGAGTCTGTATCTTAAAAAGTCCCTGAGTGGCCAACGCCACATCGAATTCATTCCCCGTATAAATTACAGGACCCGGGCTGAAGTCTGTTTCGGAAACATATTTCATGGAAAGTGTCTGATTAAATGAGATGATATCCTTTTTAAAGGCATTTGTATTAATATTTGCAAGATTATTCGCGATGTTATCAAGACTGAGCTTTTGAACCATGGCGCCATCTACTATATTATGAATTCCCGATATCAAGTTGTCTCACTCCTTTTTATTTTTTGAGTCCGTTGTAGTCCCAACAGAGGAAAATTTTATTACCTTAAATAAAGCAATATTAATGCCAGAAAAACCAAAATTTTAGCGCTGCGTAATATGCTGATAATAAAGAAAAAACAATTAGTGGCTAATCAGGTTTGAAGGGGGGAGGAAAAAAATGCCTATTCAGACCAGGCAAAGGAAGACTTTTTTCTAAAGCTCAAGATAACACCTCTGCCACGAAACATTCCGGAAAGAGGCGTAACATCGATATCACATGCAACCCCTGACATCTGGTAGTTCTTAATTATTTGGGTTGTGCTAGCTTCAAGCGCTGAAACAATTTTTTCTTTTTCAATTTTTGAAAAGTAACAGTTAATTTCTTTCCCCACCTCAATATTCTCACCGTTTATAGACAGGTGACCTGCATCTTGATTGATTACAGCAATCATCCCTTCCACGCTGATACCGATGATCGGAATGGGCAGGTCTTCTAAGATGGCGCGTGAAAGCTCAAGCGCCTGGTTCTGAATCTCAAGCTCCATTGTCCTTTTTTTAACGAGTATCTCTAAATTCTCATTTATTTTTTTTAACTCTTCATTTTGTTCCAGAACTTTTTC
>DAOWOF010000177.1 GCA_030642205.1 Desulfobacteraceae bacterium
GCATTAATTTTTTTGGCTTTAGCGGAGGGATAATAACAGGATGAATATCCCTATATATACAGGTTTGACAGAACGGATAATGCTGGGGGGAATACCTAGGAATATTGCTATATTAGGGGCGACAATTGCTCTTGCTGTGGTGTTGGGATTACAGAGAATAGCTGCAATACCAATAATTATCATAGCCTATTATATCCTGCTGTTTCTCTATAAGGCAGATTCATATTTTATAGAAATTATACTGAAGCATATAAATGAAGACGATATATTATTTCCTTAAACAGGCATAGGTTTTGCCTTTGCGTATAAGGATAGACATTATGTTTAATTTGGCAGAGTATAAAGAACCGTCTCGTCTGTGTCACAGACTTCCCTGGGCAATATTTATAGAGAAAGGCATTATCCTGAACAAGGTCGGTTCATTTCAAACAACATCAGGATTCAGGGGGCCGGATCTTTATTCATCTACAGAAGAAGAACTGGATGCAATTTCAGCGCAGATCAATAATGCCTTTAAGCGCCTGGGGTCTGGATGGAGCTATTTTATAGAGAGTCAACGCCGGGAGATCAGCGAATATTCGGACTCGAATTTACCTGATCTGGCAAGCCGATTGATTGACCAGGAAAGAAAGGAAATCTTTCTGGGTCATAAAAACTATTCAAGTGATTTTTTCCTTACCTTTATCTACCTTCCACAAACCGAAAACATAAATCGACTGGGCAAGCATTTTTTTTCAACCGATAAACAATCTAATATAGATTATTCTAAAGACCTGGAATATTTTCTCAGTGAGACCAATAAAATCCAGGACATCCTTAAAAACCTCTTTCCTTTTACCAGAAATCTGAACGACAGTGAAACCCTGTCCTATCTGCATTCATGTGTCTCAACAAAAAAGCACAGGATTATTGCGCCTGATTTTCCGATTTTTTTAGACAGTATTATTACAGACCAGGCCCTGGAAGGCGGAATAAATCCCAAACTAGGAGATCATTACCTGAAAATCATTTCTATAAATGGCTTTCCTGCCAATTCCTATCCTCAAATAATCAGCGATCTTGACAAGGTTTCCTGTGAATACAGATGGATGACCAGGTTCATATGTCTGGATAAATCAGAAAGCATCAAGGAAGTCCGTAAATATTCAAAAAAATGGTTTGCAAAACGAAAATCTATAATTTCCCTGGTTAAAGAAGCCTTTACAAATGAGCAATCAGATATAGGCGACGACTCGGATGCAACAAGAAAGGCAATGGAATGTGACGAGGCAGCGGATGCAATAGCATCTGGCGCTGTTTCCAGCGGATATTACACATCAACGATTGTCTTATGGGACAAAGACCAGGACAGGCTTCAGGAAAAAGTCAGGTTAATAGAGGCAGTTATTAATACAGCAGGGTTTTCAACTATCAACGAGACATTCAATGCAGTGCAGGCATGGTTTGGCACAATACCAGGCCATGTATGGAGCAATGTCAGACGCCCCTTGATGACATCCTTGAATTTGGCGCATCTCATCCCCTTGTCTACGGACTGGCTGGGGAAAGAACAAAACGAGCATTTAAAAGGGCCTCCCCTATTCTACGCAAACACAGATGAAGACGTGCCATTCAGGTTTTCAAATCATGTAGGAGACGTTGGCCACACCATGATAGTAGGCCCAACCGGATCAGGAAAATCTGTCCTTCTGAATTTTATGGCTGCTCAATTCCTGAGATATCCTGACGCCAATGTCTATTTTTTTGACAAGGAGTATTCTGCGTATTGTTTGACCATGGCCACAGGAGGCAAGCATTATGACCTGGGAACAGACCAGCAAACATCATTCCAGCCCTTAAAAAGCATAGATAATCTAATGGAAAGGGCATGGGCGCTGGAATGGATACAAGGCCTGCTAAGCCAGGAGAAAATAGAGATTGGACCAGGTGTAAAAAAAGAATTATGGGATTCACTGTCAAATCTGGCAGCCTCGCCGGAAAAACAACGAACAATTACAGGATTAACAACCCTCATACAGAGCGATGAACTCAGACAGGCGCTGGAAATCTATACAATAAGCGGAGCATACGGATATCTTCTGGATTCCGACACAGACGATATGCAGACTGCTAAATGGCAATGTTTTGAAATGGATTTCATTATAAAATATTTCCAGAATGCAGTGGCTCCTGTATTGACATATTTGTTTCATCAACTGGATTTAAGGTTTACCGGAAAGCCAACAATGCTGATCCTGGACGAGGCATGGCTTTTTCTGGATAATCCGGTTTTTGGACCAAAAATAAAAGACTGGCTTAAGACATTGCGGAAAAAAAACGTCTCAGTGATTTTCGCAACACAAAGCCTCTCTGATATAATGGAAAGTTCAATTATCTCAACCATTATTGAGTCATGTCCAACAAGGATATTCCTTCCAAACAAAAAGGCTTTTGAAAAAAGCATACGCCAGCAATACCTTGATTTCGGATTAAATGAACGTCAATTAGAGATCCTGGCATACAGCATTCCAAAACAGGAATATTATTGTCAGTCATCAGAAGGGAACCGAAAATTCAAACTGGAGCTAAAGGATAAAACATTGGCCCTGTGCGGTTCCAGTTCACAGAAAGACATCAGGAAAATGAAGGCCCTGAAAAAAGAAAATCAAGACAATAACAGGCTTGTCAATGACTTTTTAAAGTATAAAAACGTGGCGGGGTAGAAAAAATGAATTTTAAGCCGGATTCAATAGAAACACCTTATATGAGGGCGCGCCAGGAATATGATGATCTTATTGGCGGAGCAAGAGTACAGGCCAGAAACTGGAGAATGGCCTCCTTCATCTTGATGCTGGTTTTATCTATTGCCATTATAGGCATGATATATCAATCAACCAGGGCAACGATCCTGCCTTATATTGTTGAGGTCAACAAAATGGGGTCTGTAAGGATGGTAGGCAGGGTTGATAACACAAAATACAGGCCGACAGAGGCCGCAAAAAAGCATTTTGTGAACAAGTTTGTGTTTTTAATAAGGGGGATTTCATCAGATCCAGTAGTGTTGAAAAAAAACTTTCTCTCAGCATATAATTATGTAACCACAAGCGGTCGTCAGATTCTAAATGATTATGCCAAGGAATATGACCCGTTTTTAAAGATTAAAACATTACGTGTTTCAGTTGAACTAACAAATATCGTTAAAATAAACAAGAACAGCTATCAGGTGCAATGGATTGAAAAAGTATATAGCAAAAACGGAGGCCTTTTAGAGACAAACAACTATCTGGCAGTATTTAATACGATTATACAAAAGCCAAAAAATGAAACCATCTTATTGGCAAATCCTTTAGGAATATTTATTGATTTTTTCAATATAACCAAACAGGCCTGACAAGGAGGCAAGACCATGTTTAAACTATTATATTTGTTTATTTTGTTTGCTGGCTGCGCTCATGCGCCTGACAAGCTGATTAGTGATTATAAACAGGCAAATATGATTGAAGAGCCGGATCCAGCGGCCTTGTCAGTCCCGGTTGTTAAAAGGCTTGATAAAGAAATATCTATTGAAAACCAGATACGAAAAATTGAACAAAACGAGCCGACAAAAAAATACTCGACGCCTGCGGTCATAGACATGGCAAACAAAAGGGCAGCCTTAAAACCAACGAGCGATAAATTTTTCAACGCCATCACTGTATATGATTATCTCCCTGGCGTATTATATCAAGTCTATTCCTCACCCTCGCATATAACAGATATAATGCTGCAAGAGGGGGAGGAGCTTACAACAGAACCAGGAGCAGGCGACACTCTAAGGTGGAAAATAGGGACAACCACCAGCGGGATTGGCAGAAAAAAAAGAACACATATCCTGATAAAACCAACTACGCCTAAATTACACACAAACCTGATAATAACAACAACAAAACACGTCTATCATCTGGAAATCCAGAGCTACAAAAAAACATATATGTCTGCAATTTCATGGAATTATCCTGAAGATGAATTCAATATAATGCAGTCCCGGAATATCTACAGAAAAAAAAGAGCGGCACAGGTGATCGGGAACATAGCAATTGCAGATCTTGATTTTAATTATCAGATAGAAGGCAATGCTAAATGGAAGCCGATAAGGGTTTTCAACGACGGGAAAAAAACATATGTGAAATTCCCTGACAGCGTAAAGTTTGCCGAGATACCGCCCCTGTTCATATTATCACAGAGCAATAAGGCTCAGATTGTGAACTATAGATACAAAAATAATTATTATATAGTGGATCGGCTATTTGACGCCGCAGTGCTTCAAATAGGAGAAATAAAACAAGAGAAAGTCTTTATATTTAAAAACAAACAAAAAAACCATCCAGCAATAACAAGCAGATACCTCAGCAATTTACAAAAAAGACGTAATTCCTGTAGATAAGGGGATATGAAATGTTAAAGGTTTCAACTTCATTGCCTAAAATAAAAAAAATTAAAAAATCCCTTGTTATAATAACTGCCTTATTCCTGTTTATACTTTTGGTTTTTTCAATGGGCATATTAAAGGGCGCGGCAAAAACCAATACAAAGGATGAACAGGAAAAACCGATACCAACGGATAATAGATTAAATCTTGTATCATTTAACGAGTTACCCGAAAACTATTCAAAGATAGAAGAAGATCCTCCGCCAATCAGCCTCCCACAAAAAAA
Source organism: Desulfobacteraceae bacterium (assembly GCA_030642205.1). Lineage (GTDB taxonomy): Bacteria > Desulfobacterota > DSM-4660 > Desulfatiglandales > Desulfatiglandaceae > DAOWOF01. The sequence continues at coordinate 4,674 of DAOWOF010000177.1, forward strand.
CCTTGCTCCTGACCTAAGCCCAAACAGGCCGGAGAACATCAAGGCCGATCCGGAACAAGGCAAACTAAAAGAAAAGGCCTTGAACTCAAATATATTCTTTAACACGGAAAATAAAAACACAGGCCTGTATAATGAGGCGCAGAGACATCATTATGCCCACCCATCAGATGACAGGACCTTTGAGATGATGGGAAAAGCGCTTGAATGCGCCCAGCCAGGCAACCGGTCTGAAACCAGAATAAATCAGCAAAACAAGCAGCAATATCTGGATAAAAAAATGAATGACGCAAGCCCTGTATACCTGAACCACAGGATACAGGAGCCCTTATCTCCATATCAAATAATGGCTGGAACCGTATTGCCCGCTGTGCTTATCACAGGCATTAATTCAGATTTACC
>DAOWOF010000155.1 GCA_030642205.1 Desulfobacteraceae bacterium
AAAAGGCATCGCCGGAATAGTCTTTGGACAGTTATCCTTTATGATAATTCTTGCTATTGCGATGTCTAATATTGTAGCGCTCACTTTAATCCCTATGGCCTCATCGCGGTTATTGCATAGGCGAAATGAAAAGGCCCAAAATAAACTTTTTGCATGGAGTGAAGAAGGATTTAACCAGCTGGAAAATGGCTATGCCTATATTCTTGACCTGGCGTTAAGATATCGAAAAGCAACCCTTTTTTGTGCGGCCATATTATTTTTTGGCAGTTTACTGATGATTACAAAGGTGGGAACAAACTTTTTTCCTGAAATGGATTCAGGCGATCTGGAGATAGTCCTGGAGATGCCTGAAGGCACAAGAGGCGAGGTTACATCTTCTTTAACAGCTCAAGTGCTTAATATTTTTGATAAGAGGCCTGAAATTGAAACCTCATATTCTCTGGCAGGTCAGACAAAGGATGGTTTTTTAACTGCCGTTGGTTTTGATGAAGGCACCAATATTGGACGTATTGGAGGACGACTAATACCAAAAGAAAAACGAGACCTGTCATCCAAGGAAGTTGTGGCAGATTTCAGGAAGGAAGTTGAAAAAATACCTGGGATTGAAAAATATACAGCCAGGGCTACGAGCGCTATCCAGCAGGCCTTTTTTGGATCCGGCCGTGCTGTTTGCATCGAGATTATGGGGCATGATATTGAAGCTACCAACGCAATTGCTGAAAAAGTGCGTCTTATTGTTTTTAATACAGAAGGAACAGAGGATGTCTCTGTTACCCGTAAAAAACCAAGACCGGAAATCCAGGTTAAAATAAATCGTGATAAAGCAGCTTCTTTGGGATTGAATGTGGGCATTATTGCGGATGTGTTGAGAACAAATTATTATGGATTTGATAGTACTAAATTTCGTGAGGCAGGAGATGATTTTGATATTGAACTGCGCTTGAAACAAGAGGAACGTCGAAGTATTGCTCAAATTGGCGAGATTCCTATTATGACTCTTTCCGGGCAGACAGTCAAGCTTCGCAGCGTTGCGGATATCATAGAAACATTTGGTCCGGTAGAAATCAAAAGAAAGAACCGTGTCCGGATTACCAATGTAATAGCCGGAGTTTCAGATAGATTTCTGGGTGATATAGTAAGTGATATAAAAAAAGAAATTGAAAAGCTTGATATTCCACCCGGCATATTTATCCAATGGGGAGGCGAAGTTGAGGAACAGCGCAAGGCATTTCGTGATTTGGCTCTGCTACTCATTCTGGGCACAATCCTTGTTTACATGGTTATGGCAGGTCAATTTGAAGATTTCACAGACCCATTCATAATTATGTTCTCGCTTCCCTTTGCCTATGTTGGCGTAATTTGGGCATTTGTGTTTACCTCCACGCCTCTTAATATTATCAGCTTTATTGGCATAATTATGCTTACAGGCATTGTTGTAAAAAATGCCATCGTATTAGTGGCTTATATCAAGCAATTGGTGGAGAAAGGCAAAAGCCTTAATGACGCGGTTATTGCAGGAGGGAGACGTCGACTTCGCCCTGTTCTTATGACTGGATTTACAACAGTATTCGGAATGGTCCCCCTTGTTCTTTCAAGGGGCGAGGGAGCTGAGCTCTGGAATACCTTGGGGATTACAGTAATTGGCGGGTTGCTTATGAGTGGATTTGTAACCTTAATCCTGGTGCCTTTATTATATTTCATAGTTCATAGCCCCAAAAAAGAGGAAAGGAGTGTGTTGAAATGAGAAGATCAATGCAATGGCTGACATGGCTTTTATGTCCGGCAATATGTCTGCTGCTTGGATCGGAAGCAATATTTGCCAATGGTTGCCCCCCTTCATATATTTCGGGCCCTGAACAAATAAGCCGCTCCGATTCAAGAAACCAGTTGCTTCAACCTTTTAAAAGAGGAGACAAGATATACCTTTCATTAAAGGATTGTATCGGGATTGCTTTAAAACAAAATCTTGATATCGATATAATCAATGAAAAGCTGGTTCAAGCCAATGAGGACATCTCGATTGCCTTTAAGTCAATGTTGCCTTCTTTTGGAGCGGAGGCATCCTGCATTCGATTTGATGAGGATATGATCTTTTCTTTTGGCCCGGCTTCATTGACTTTTATAGAGAAAAACACCTGCAAGGCTGGAATTATTGTTCGCCAGCCAATATATATGGGAGGAAGATTAAAAGCGAATCTAAAGGCGACAGAGCATATACGAGACGCCCAGAGCAATAAAAAGCTTGCAGTGCAAAAAGAAATTAAATTCCAGGTAATTCGAATCTATCATATGTCCAAAGTCGCGGAAAAATTTCATAAGGTGGCATCTGAGGGGGTTGAACTTTTAAAAGCTCACGAGCATGATGTCGCGATTATGGTCAGAGAAGGAGCAATACCTGAACTGGATTTACTACGCACTCGCACAGGGCTTGCGAACGCACAAAAGGATTTAAACAGTGCGAAGAATGCTCTGGATCTAAGCCTCTCAGCCCTCAAAAACGTACTGTATATTGATCTTGAGTCACCCATTATTTTGACTGAAGATTCCTCTTATCTGCCAAGGCCTCCTCAAGATCTGCCAGAATTTGTTCGATTGGCATTAAAACAGAGGCCTGAAATCGCAGCCTTAACATCCCGGTTAGCAGCTGCTAAAGAGGCCTTAAAGGCTGCTAAAGGTGAATACTTGCCAATTATCGCACTAGAAGGCCGGTATGAATATATGGAAGGTGATTTTCGGGATATTGATGGTGATTTTCACTGGACAGTTGGGTTTGGCGCCCAGTTACCTTTATGGAACTGGGGACAGATTAGATCAAAAGTCAGAAAAACAAAGTCTCAAGTGGAAGAGGTGAAATTAATATTAAAAAAGGTAAAAGAGGGTATTTGTCTTGAAGTTCGGCAGGATTACCTAAACCTTGGAAAAGCAGAGAAAAATATTATCGCAGCGAAATCCGCTATCGCGACAGCCAAAGAGGCTTATCGGTTGGCTCGTGCAGGTTATCAGGCAGGTGTCGTAACCAATACCGATGTTCTGGATGGACATACAGCATTATTAAGAGCTGAAGTAAACCTTTCTCAAGCTCTTTTTGAATATAATCTGGCGCTGGCAGCGCTTCAAAAAGCTACCGGAGTCACCATTATTAATTAAATGTCCATCCTCTAATAAAATTAACGGCAAGGAGGCATGAGCCAGATGAAACGTTTATTAATTATTGTTGTTATTGCTATTATATTAATAACAGGCGGTTATTTAGCTAAAGTATTAATATCAAGTTCTCTTTTAAGTAAAGACTCTCATAAAAATGTAGCAACCAAACAATCTCAAATAAAAATTCCTGTTACTACCCATAATGTCAGCCTTCATGAATTTAGCAACAAAATCAGCGCTGTTGGCTCTTTAAAAGCGAATGAGACAATACTTTTATGCTCAAAAATTCCTGGTAATATAAAAACCATCATGGTTGATATAGGAGACCATGTAAAAAAAGGGCAGATACTTCTTCAGATTGACGAGACCAATTACGCGCTTCTTGTAAAGCAGGCAGAAGCAGCTGTGGATTCAACGCATGCCGCTATTAAACAGGTGCAGGCCCAATTTGAACAGGCAGAGAAAGAATATCATCGGGCAACCAATCTTTTGCGCGAAAAAGTTATCCCTCAAAATAGATTTGATGCCGCAATAATGGCTTATCAATCTTCTCAGGAGGCATTGACCGCCACCAAAGGACAGTATCGCCAAGCTAAGGCCGCTTTGGATTTAGCAAAAAAACAGCTTATAGATACAAGACTCATTTCTCCAATATCCGGAGTTATTGTTGACAGGAATGTGGAAAAAGGACAAGCTATCGCCCCAAGCCTGATGGCTATGCGTATTCTTGATCAATCCAAGCTCAAAATCGACATTAACCTGCCGGATACAGACTATGGACAGATTGTCATCGGCGCTCCAGCGAAGATTATTGTTGATGCCTTTGAGGATCAGGTTTTCATTGGCAAAGTAACCATCATTAATCCAAAAGTAGATATAAGGACACGGACTTTTCAAGTCAGGATTGAAATGGCCAACCAAGATGACAAGCTGGTTGACGGCATGTTTTCAACAGTGCATCTTGAGGTGAATAAAAGGATGGCTTTGGCGATTCCGCGCAACGCCCTTCAAAAGCTGCCAGGCAGTGGATCTTATTATGTGTTTTCTGTTGAAAAAGATATTGCTACCAAACGAATGATTAAGACAGGGATTATTGGAGATTCCTACGCTGAAGTCTTAGATGGAATCGCCAGGGATGAGGTAATTGTGACTAGCGCTACAGGACGTTTGAAGACAGGCATCAAAATTAGCATGTTACCAAAAGATCTAGCCCAAAAAGAGATAAACTGATTTTAAAAAATGTATTGGAACCAACAAATATTGACCCATTTGGGCACGAAGCATCTTGCGAACCAAAGGTTCAAATATCTATTTAGATCCGGTTAAAACCCTTGAAACATCCCGCTCAATGCCTGAAATAATAAATAAAGCATCGAAGAAATCCCTTGCAGAAGATATTGCATTCTTTGATAAAAGGGCAGATGAGCCTTTGATTAGCTATTAACAAATGTATTTACCATTTTGTTAAATAAAAAGGCTCAAACGAACTCTATATAGGAAGGTTTATCAGAAACTACCTCGCCAATAAGAGATGAATGGGAACAACCCCCTTTTTTCAAATCCTGTAAAAGTTCTTCGGCCCTGGCCTTTGCAATACCAATTAAAAGACCTCCGGATGTCTGTGGATCAAAAACCAGATCCTGGATTTCACGAGAAATATTAAAAGGAAAATTAACCATCGAGCTGCGGTATTCACGGTTTTTATGGGCTCCTGCAGGTACAAAGCCCATTTGAGACCATTCCAGCGCCTCCTGAATGATTGGCAGACTGTCCGCAAACACCCTGATTCCTAATTCCGAATTTTCTACCATCTCGGCCATATGACCAACCAATCCAAACCCAGTGATATCTGTGCAGGCATGAACCGGATAATCTTGCATTATTTCCGCTGACTTCCGGTTAAGAGTAGCCATAATTTTGGTCACTTTTTCAACGACCTCTTTGGATACAAGCCCGCCCTTGATAGCAGTATTAACAATGCCAACCCCTAGTGGTTTTGTAAGGATCAGGCAATCACCTTTTTTGAGCCCTTTTTTTGTAATAATTTTGTCTGGATGTATAAACCCGGTTACTGAAAGGCCGTATTTCATCTCCGGATCATCCACGCTATGACCTCCCAGCAGTACAACTTCTGCTTCTTTTATTTTATCGATTCCTCCCTTGATAATTTGTCGAAGAACAGAAATGTCTATCTGACTACTGGGAAATCCAACCAGATTCATAGCTGTTTTGGGGATACCACCCATTGCATACACATCGCTTAGCGCATTAGCTGCAGCAATTTGGCCAAACCAGTATGGATCATCCACTATTGGGGTAAAAAAATCAACGGTCTGAATCAAAGCCAGATCATCAGATATTTTATAAACTCCAGCATCGTCAACCTGTTGAAGGCCAACCAGCACATTATCATCACAAGGAAAGTCCAATCCGCAAAGTGCCTTATCCAGGTCCCCTGGAGATAATTTTGAACCTCATCCAGCACCGCTTACGGTTTTAGTTAACTGTATATGTTTATTTTTCAAATTATTGTCCAAGTTATACCCTCATATAAAAAAACTGCTTAACCATAATAGATTATAGCTTAATCAAATTGCAGATACAAGCAATCAGGTCTTCCCCAAACCCAAAAACTTCCGTTTCGATTTCTCCCTGGTTAGGGCTTGATTAATTCCACAAACGCTTCTATCCTGGTTCTGAGCGGTTCCACATCCTCCATGCTGTAATCTGTCTCAAGCCGAAGCATGGAGATATTCTTTGCTTCAATGGCCTTTTCC
>DAOWOF010000188.1 GCA_030642205.1 Desulfobacteraceae bacterium
ATTGATGGAAGTCCGGTTCCGGGTGATACACAGTCCTGTCCTGCGCTTGATGCGGGAGCAATATATCAGGGCATCTTTAATGGACCGTTTTATTGTACAGGGTCAAGCGATACAATTACTGTATGCGCTGATTTTAATGAAGATGTAGTTGAGAGTAATGAGACAAATAATTGTCTTACAAATGAATTGCCTTATCCAGGCATGCCCGATCTGATAGTCGAAAAAGATGAGGAATGGATAGACGAAAATGATCCTGCTCAAGGTTATATTGTGAACTTTACAGTCAGTAACCAGGGGGATGAAAACTCTGGCGCAAACTCGGTTAGCCTTGTAATTGATGGCGTTTTTGAGCCTTTCGAGACCTGCCCTCAATTAGAGCCCGGCAATAGCTTCAGCGGGACATTTGCAGGCCCTTTTTACTGTACAGGAGATATCGACACCATTGAAGTTTGCGTTGACTGTGAAGGTATTGTTATTGAAAGCAATGAAGAGAATAATTGCATGATCAATGAGTGGACGTGCCCCGGCTTTCCTGATCTTATAGTCAACAAATCCGAGCAATGGATTGACGAAGAAGATCATTCACAGGGCTATCTGGTCAGCTATACGGTTACAAATACAGGCAATGCTCTATCTGGTTCAAGTAATACTGAGCTGATAATTGATAATACTATAATGGATACGCAGTCATGTCCATCGCTTGTCGAAGGCGGAAGCCATGAAGGAATATTTTCAGGTCCTTTTTTCTGCTCTTCTGACAGGGATCTGATTGAGGTTTGCGCTGATACGGATGATGCGGTTCAAGAAAGCAATGAAGAAAACAACTGTATGGATAATGAGTGGTCTTGCGAGATTATGCAAGAGAGCTATGGAGAAAGTGTAGATGGCTGGTATCGTGTATGTCGCAGGAATAAAGCCTTGCATGAACCGGATAACAGGGGAGCAACAATTTTACGCAATGGATGGATTTCAATTGAATTTGAAAAGACCATTTTTGCTTGCACAAAGATCAGCCTTGTTGCCAAAGCAAGGCGGGGCTGCCTGATAGACTATCCTGAATTCGAAATCTATGTTTCTGCGGATGGCAGTAACTGGATTTATGCTGGTGAAGACCGCTGTAACAAAATGTATCAGCCATATGAGTTCACAGGTGATTTTGGTGATGTGCGATATATCAAGGTGAAGCGGAATATATGGGGCACGATGATGCGTCTTGATTCGGTGTATGCTGAAAAAGAGATCGGCGGGGCAAAAGCCACAGTGTTTAAACAGTATAATGAAAAGATGGAAAGCTTGCGATGTGGTAATGCAGAAGATGATAGAATCCAGAAAAAACTAATGTCTGTAGATTCAATCAAGGTCAAGCATAATTCCAGAGAAGCCCGTAAAATAATGTCGCGAAAACATAAAATGACAATAAAGAGGATAGATGATCAAAACAGCGCAAAGTCAAAGAGACAGTATAGGGAACTGAAAGATATGTCGCAAAAAAATGAACTGCTAATAAAGAATATACGTGAACGAAATATTACAAAAACAATGGGCAGTATAACAAAGTGAAAGAGATGAAAAGAATTTACCAAAGGCCATAAATATCAGAGCGCGGCCTTTAAAAATAATTTGGCATGCTGTTTTATTACAGCATGCACATAGCAGCAAAAAAACCATAAAAATGAGAAAAGGAGGACTTTTATAATAAAAAAAATCTTGTTGCATCAAATACTAAAAAGGAGATCTAAACTTATGAAAAAAAATGCATTTATATTCTTTTGTATCCTTTTATTATTACCTGGCTTTGTATTTGCCAACCCGCTTTTGGTTTCCACTGATTTGCGTACCGGGCTTGAGCAGGATAACCGCGTTTTATGCTACAACGAAAAGGCATATATTATTGAGCGCGCGGGCCAGTGGGCTTCAGGCGATTGTACTGTTACCGTTGTTCCTTTAGGAGATTTGGGAGGAACGCCGGAAGCCAGTTATTTAATTCCACCAACAGGTTCCAATGTTTATGATATTGAGTTTTATAGTACTTCCAGGGCCTATGTGTCCAGGTATGGAAACAAGGAAATTCTAATCATTGATCCCACCGATGGCTCCACTCTTGGAACTATCGACTTAGCGCCCTATTGTGGCGACTGGGCATCCCCTTCCTATATGTATATGGCACAAAAATGGGTGAATTATATGCTGGTTGAAAGCCGCCTTTTTGTTGCTATTCAGGATGACTGGGGAACTCCGGGAAAAGTGGTTGTCTTTGACGCCATGGATAATGACAGCCACCTGGCCACAATAAATATGGTCCTTTACAACCCCAATGCCGATATTGATTATCTTGAAGGCAAGATATATGTGAGCTGTGCCGGCACTTACGACTATACATCCTTTTGCGGTATTGAATCCATAGATATACTGGCGCAGGATGGAGGCGGCAATTATACCTATCCCAATTCAGTAGTGGCAACAGGCGGGATGCTTGAATCCGCGACTTCTGTCCATGATATTGAAATCATAAACCGTGAAACAGCCTTTGCGGTTGTGGCAAACAGCTGGGGATCAATGCAGAATATCGTTAAATTTGATCCTGTTTCCGGAACTCTGCTTCAAACTCTTTATGAGGATTTTACAGCAGATTTTACCCAGGAGATAAAGGCATATATGCCCGGTTATCTATTTATCGGCAGGACAGATAAAGATGCTTCTACAGGCACAGACATTCCTGTCTATGATTTCAGGTCTGATGAGTGGATTGCTTCTTTTCCTTCAGCCGGGAGCCAGGAAGTGACTTCAATCACTGAGCAGAAGGATAAGGTGGTGGCGCTTACTTCTAATTTCAACTGGCAGAATCCGGAGGGATGTTTGACCTCCATAGAGCTTGGCAATGCTCCTGTTTATACAGGCGCTGTAGAAGTAATAGATTTTTCACCAGGCGCTGGATACGGTTATGGAGAGCCTGCAAATGTGCTGGGAGTACATGACGGTTCTTTGTGCACATTGGGAGATGGAGGAAGTATTACTCTCGGATTTGCTGAAGCTGTTATCACGGATGGACAGGGCGCTGATTTTTCTGTTTTTGAAAATGCCTTCTGGCATAATTATCCTCCTGGATTTCACAGCGGATATTTTTGTGAAATGGCCTTTGTCGAAGTCTCGACAGATGGAGTCAACTTCGCGAAATTTCCTACCAGGGCATTGAATAACGACCCTGTAAGTTCCTATGGAACGGTTAATCCTCTTAAATATTTTGGCATGGCCGGAAATACTCTGGGACAAGTCGGAGTTCATTTCGATCTTTCCGATTTGGCCAATGATCCTCTAGTTCTGAATGGAGCAGTGGATCTTGATTCCATCGTCTATGTAAGGATTTCAGATATCATTGGCGATGGCAGTATTCTGGATTCATTTTTAAATCCTATCTATGATCCATATCCCCTCTACGGCGATACCTGTGGCTTTGATCTGGATGCGGTTGAAGTAGTCAACCATGCTTACTGCCTGCACCTGGGTATTGATGAAAATGGCAACGATGTATTCCCTCAGGAATTATCGGAAGAAGATTACTACACCGGAGCCGCATCAGCCTTGATGACCTTGAGATTCCTTGATCCAGCCTATGCGTTAGACCAGGATTATCTCTATTCCACCTACCATACCGGCGCGCCGGGGGAAGATATGAACGCAGCCGATGTAAAAGATATCCTTCAGGTCGAGACCAATAATATCCCCGGACTTGAAGCATATAATTTTGGAGCTATCGCGGATCCGGATGAGGATCACGCAATTAAAAAACTGATCTACTGGATGGATTATGAGGTGTCCAACGTGCCTGAACCAAATGTTCCTGTCCAGGCGCCCACAGACGGAGCCTACAGTAATAACTGGAAGACCGTGCGTGGATTTGTGACCAGTGAGGACCCATTTGTGAATTGGTCCATGCCGGATTTTACTGTTTACGGATTATGGCTGAGTGATCCCAAGGCTGCTGGATTGGGCTTTAATGTTTATGTTACAGGAGATGAATTCAAGGCCATGTATGATCCGATTGACGGTAATTACATGTATGTGGCTGAACCTCCGGATGGAATCGATCTGGACAGGCTTGACGCCAGGATAGACGATGTTGAAGTGAGCTATTTTGTTGGTGAATCTGACAGAAGGCTTGCAAGGGCATTGAGCAGACAGAACAATCTGTTCTACAGGCCGCTCATGCATAAGGCCATGAAGAGGCTGATATGCAGTGAAATAAAGGATTATCGTGATATCAAGTGGAAGGGTCTGTTCCCCAGGGAGCTTAAGGCTTCAGCCGAATTCATGGAAATATTTTCCACAACCAGTTTCAACGGTGTCCTGAAAGTGGAGGATCTTGCCAGCGGAACAGATTACGGACTGGTTTTATTCAGCCAGACAGGCACGTGGAACACTGCATCTGTAGCTATGGCTGTAGATGAGGAATCCGGCGCTTTCAGGATGGCAAGCTGGGTGAATGAGGATCAAAAGGTATTATCTCTTTCGGTTGAAGAGGCCGTCAAGATTGTCAAGGATGTCCTGGGTCCGTTTTATCATTGGCGTGTAAGGCTGGTGCGGAATGTGGAATTTGAAGGGTCTTATTTTAAGCCAATGTATGAGATCACCACAGGCAAGAGAGTTGCCTATGTTTCACAGGAAGGCCAGTGCTACATACCGGAATAAAGCAAGCTTGAATATGTTTTCAGGTAAAATGTATCAAATAACTTATTAACAAAAAC
>DAOWOF010000043.1 GCA_030642205.1 Desulfobacteraceae bacterium
AATAGACTCTTTACCGGTACATTGGGAAGAATTGCAGAGATGAAATAATCATTTTCATAGGCAATCCAGTCAATAAGACCCTGATGATTATTTTTTGCGGGATCATCTTTATATTTTAGCTCTTGTAAATCATCATCTAACAAAAGGGCAAAGCCGATAAAAGAATAATAGCTATGTTTTTCTTCAGGCGGCAGGTTCTGTAGCTGGGCTATAACGGACCCTTTTAAGGGCTGATTGGATTGGTTGGTTATTTCGAACTTGATATCGATTTTGTATTGATCAGGAAAAAAGCAAAAGGTTTTTTTAATTAGAAGTCCTTTTGGGCTTATGGTGTGAAAGACAAGTTCCTTAGGAGGTGAATCTGGCCGGAGAGTTATATCCTTCTGATTAGTTTCATAAATTAAGTTTTCTTTTTTATTATCTAAATAGTCATAAAAATCTATTGCCAACAAATTTCCAGGATTATTCTCAAACTTGATAAGTTCAATTGGCTCAGAATCATAGGATAAATTGGTGAAATATTTTTTAAGTTTAAAGCTCCTGATAGTGGGTCCAGCGTTGGTAAAAACAGCTCTATATAAAGGCGTATCTATAATAATATCTTTTTGATCGATTGATGAAGATGTTTTTCTTGTGGTATTAAGGGATTCATCAAAAGCTTTATTTTGCTGTGGCAAGTCGGGAGCTTGTAACACCTCCTGTTGCCTATGGAGGAGTTCTTTATCAAAAGTGCCTGTTTGTTTATTTAATTCGCTTTGTTGGGGAGTAAAGATTAATGACCAACCGATAATTACAGCGAATGATAAAACAAAGGCCAATAGTGTGCGTTTTTCCATTTACCTTATATCCTGTGCGATTTTAAAAGTTTCTTGTAAGAAAAAAAAATTTTTCTAAGCTCAAGATCTTCTGAAATCATTGGATAGTGGCATACAGAAAAAAATGAATGAGTGATCACTTACAGAAAAATCCTTTATAAAAGGGGATCAAAACCTCCAGGGTGAAAAGGATGGCATTTGGAAATTCTGATGATAGCCAGATAACCTCCTTTAATGATCCCATATTTTTTTATGGCAAGCTGGGCATAAGTTGAACAGGTTGGGTAGAACCGGCAGGAATTGGGAAAAAACGGAGAAATATAATATTGATAAATAGTTATAAGAAAACAAGGGATATTCCGACAGCAATCAAGTTCATTATTTAACAAAGACAATTTTGCCTATTTCCTCTTTAATAGTCCAGAGGTCACAGTTGATGGCATTTTTTTTGGCGATGATTAAAATATCGTATCCATCCGGAAGAAAGCCTTTGTTGAGGCGAAAAAATTCTCGTATCAATCGCTTGATACGATTTCTTATAACGGCGGTCCCTGTTTTTTTACTCGCTGTGACCCCCAACCTTTTGATATGAAGCCCGTTTTGTTTTAGAATGCAAATAAAATGTTTGGTATAATGCCGTTCTCCGAATCTATGCAGATTAACAAATTCTCTTCGCTTCAACAACCTTTCTTTTTTGGAAAACGAAAAAGTACCCATCTGTTCCAATTAACAATTGAGTTGATTTTTGGATTAGTAGATTCTTATACAGTCAGTCTCTTCCTTCCCTTAGCCCTTCTGCGTTTCAAAATATTTAGGCCGCCTTTTGTACTCATTCTCGCCCTGAAACCATGGGTTCGTGCCCTTTTTATTCTACTAGGTTGATAAGTCCTTTTCATAACTGTCTTTTATCCTTATTCTTGAATTTACTTACAGTTTTATAGTTATTCATGGCATTTTTGTCAAGTCAAAATTATACCAAATGTTCAATGAGACCTTTGAGAAAAGTTCGATTTCGTTTAAGTCCAGGGAAGGTGAAACTGGACTAAAGGGAAGGCCTTGCAAGGGTCTCTCTATTAAGATTATCGTATGAGATATATAAAATTTAGCCTACCTTAATTAGTCATCTTTTGGCAAGAAAAAAACATAGCATTAAATATTCGACATATATGCCTTTATTTTGTTAATATTGATAACCGAATAAAAAATTGCTCTGTCCTTTTTATTCGGCGGGGGAAGGACAAACCCCTACCCCAGGCTGGAGGTTTACCCTCCATTGGCCTCTATTAATGTACTTTTTATGAGTCTACCAAAATTATTTGGTCATTTTTTATCCCTGAATACTATTTATCTTGGTTTTTTTATAGCATTATAATGCAAAAAAAAATACAATTTAAATATAGTCTTGATGTTTAATAAAACATGAAAATATTTTGCCTTTAATTTAAGGATATCCCAAACAAATTTCATGCGATTGAAAGGAGAATTTAATGTTTCTTGATCCTTTATTGGGTTTGTTTTCCAATGATTTAGCTATTGACCTTGGAACAGCCAATACGCTTGTTTATGTAAAAGGGAAGGGAATTGTATTAAGCGAACCTTCTGTGGTAGCGGTAAGAAAAGATGCGAGGGGAGTTTCTAAGGTATTGGCTGTAGGAAAAGAGGCAAAAAAGATGCTGGGACGAACTCCTGGCAATATTGTTGCGATTCGTCCCATGAAGGATGGCGTGATTGCGGATTTTGAAATTACGGAGGCCATGCTTCGTCATTTTATTCGAAAAGTACACAATCGCAGAACCCTTGTGCGTCCACGAATTATTATCTGTGTTCCCAGTGGCATTACACAAGTTGAAAAACGAGCTGTTCGGGAATCAGCTGAATCTGCGGGAGCAAGAGAAGTCTTTTTGATCGAGGAGCCCATGGCAGCAGCCATTGGTGCTGGTATGCCTATTACTGAACCCACCAGTAATATGGTAGTTGATATCGGTGGAGGAACAACAGAGGTTGCTGTTATTTCTCTGGCAGGGATTGTTTATAGTAAATCTGTCAGGGTTGGAGGAGACAAGATGGATGAAGCCATCTTGCAGTATATAAAAAGGAAATACAACCTTTTGATAGGTATAAGGACTGCGGAAGTTATTAAAACAACTATTGCAAATGCCTATCCTGGTGATCATATAGAAACTATTGAGGTCAAAGGTCGTGACCTGGTGACCGGAATCCCTAAAATTTTGACTATTGATTCCGATGAGGTAAGAACAGCGATATCTGAACAGGTAGAAGCTATCGTTGAAACAGTAAGGATTGCTTTGGAACAAACTCCTCCCGAATTGGCGGCAGATATTGTTGATAAGGGGATTGTCCTGGCCGGTGGAGGTTCTTTACTGAAAAATCTGGATGTTTTATTAAGAGAGGAGACAAAATTGCCTATTACAATCACAGATGATCCTTTGTCAACTGTGGTACTTGGTTCTGGCATGGCCCTGGATAATTTATCTTTTCTGAAAGAAGTTACCATACGCTAATATCTGTATGAATCCGTAAAAAGTCCATCAACAGGTCAAGGGCGGGAAAGCCACTCTCTGTGTGGGGGCGAGGGTGTGACCATTTGACCCACCTTTTGTCCGATTTTGGTGTCAGGTGAAAAGGTCTCACTGCATACTCTTTACAACTATCAAAGAATTTGAGCTTAATCTTGTTTTAGGGAGCTTGCACCGCACCCTCTGGCAGGTCAATTTGTCCCTTTGTTTACAACAAGGTCATACCATCTTGAGGGACGAGGCCGAAATAATTTTCTCAAGTTGACACTTTGTATATGGCAATAATGGATAGAGAAATTTTATTCGCCTATAAATAGGCAGGTTCAGCCCTGATGGGTTTTTTCTTAACAATTTCTAAGGTTCAGGCCGTTTCAAAGTTTAATCAGATCAGTGTTGCGTGTCTGAAAGCAGCATCCTTGAAATAGCTGAATAGTTACGAATTATTTTGATTAAAATGGAGCTAAAAGCAAGCATTGAAAGATGCAAAATCATTAAGTAGAATTTGGTTCTGGTTATTATCCGGGGGTGTTATCCTATTATTGTCTTCACTCGGTTCTGAACAGAGCCAATCCTGGAATCCTGTTGAAGAAGTAATTGTTGAAATAAGCGCCCCATTCCAAAAACTCGTAAGCCAAACGCTTAATTCTATTGGAGCTGTTTGGTCTGGTTATTTTTTCTTAATACACACCAGAAAGGAAAACGTTGCCCTAAAAAAACAGGTTAATTCCTTGCAAATGGAAAACAGTGTATACAGGGAGCTACTTTCAACCCATGAAAGGCTTCAACTGCTGCTTCAATTTCGGCAGACCATTAGTAGCAAGTCAGTCATTGCCTCGCAGGTTATTGGTCGCGATCCTACTGGCTGGTTTAAGTCAGTCATTATAGATAAAGGCCAGGCAGATGGAATCCATGAAAATGCGCCAGTGGTCAATGCCCGCGGAGTTGTAGGCAGGGTCGTGTCTATTTCATCTAATTATGCCAAGGTTCTTCTCTTAATCGATCAGAATAGTGCTGTTGATTGTCTTGTCCAACGTTCCCGTGCTCGAGGGATGATTAAGGGATTAACAACTGAAGTCTGTAAATTGGATTATGTTGAAAAATCAAGCGATGTTGTTGAAGGTGATTTGATTGTAACCTCCAGCCTTGGAGGAGTTTTCACGAAAGGTCTACCCCTTGGGAGGGTTTTAAAGGTAAGAGAGATTTCCGGAGAACTTTTCAAAAAGATTGATATCAAGCCGGCCGTTGACTTTTCCAAATTAGAAGAAGTCCTGGTTATTTTTAAGGAGAAAAATCCATCAAATCATCAAATAAAAGCCAAATAATATGCTTTGTTTTTATATGGTTTTGTGGTGCATTCCTAACTCTATTAAAAGGTAACTGCTCGAATCTGTTTGGCTGCTTTTTTGATCTGGATTTTCTGATAGTCTTAATGACCTATCTTTTTTTGTTCTTTGGCCAGACTTATGCCGGGATCTTTGCCCTTTCCCAGGGTTTTTTGATGGATCTTTTTTCAGGTGGTTTCAATGGCCTTTATACATTGCTTTATATCTTTATTTTAGGCGGGCTTCAGGCTGCTACCCTTTTTATAAATCTTTATCATTCCACAAGCCAGATTGTTCTTATTGCCATGGCTATTTTAATAAAAAAAATATTATTTGTTATTATTCTTACGGCCTTTTCAAAAGAGATTGTTTTTGCGACCTCTTTTTTTTGGATCTCCGTGATGTCAGCGATTCTGACTGGTCTGTTATGCCCCATTGTTTTTTATTTCCTGAATCTTTTAAGGGATTATTTAAGAGAAACCCTGGATTCAATGGAGGCTTAATATATGGTGCGGACATCCAATTTTGATGCAATTTCAATAGAATTCTTTCAAAATCAGCTCAAAAAGGCCTCTATTTTTATTATAATTTTGTTTGCTATCCTGATCTTGAGATTGTGGTTCCTGCAGATCGTAAATGGTTCTTATTATCGCTTAAAATCCGAAGGGAACCGCATCCATTTGCAGGATATATCTCCTTTCAGGGGTCAGATTTTTGATTGCAGGGGGCAAATCCTGGTTGGAAACAGACCCTCCTATGATCTGTATGTTATTCCTGAGGAATTACAACATCCTGAAAACCTGTTACAAAAATTGGAACAATATGCAAATCTGGATCCCAAACAGGTTAAAAAAAAATTGTTTGAAGGCTCTCGTATCTATCCGTTTAAACCTGTATGTTTGAAATCCGATATTTCCCGGAATGAATTAGCAATGATAGATACGCATCGTTTTAATCTTCCTGGCGTGCTAGTCAAGACTAAACCTCAAAGGCATTATGTTTATGGCGCGTTTGCCTCACATCTCCTTGGCTATTTAGGAGAAATCAATGAAAATCAAATAAATAGCGGCCTTTTTCCTTATAATAAGCAGGGTGATCTGATTGGAAAGTCGGGAGTGGAAAAAAAATGGCAGTCTTTATTAAATGGTATCCCTGGTGGTGAACAGCTGGAAGTGGATGCCGTCGGAAGACAAATAAAGGTTATTGCCAGAAAGGAATCTGTTCCTGGAGCCAATGTTTTTTTAACCATTGATAAGGATGTACAATTTATTGCAGAGAAGGCTTTAAATGGAAGAAGGGGGGCGGTTATGGCTATTGATCCTTGTGATGGATCTGTCCTTGCTTTAGCTAGCAGCCCCTGTTTTGATCCTAATCAATTCATTGGAGGGATTAAGAAGACTTCCTGGGACAAGATAGTCTCGTCCCCTGATTATCCTTTACAAAATCGGGTGCTTGCCAGCCAATATCCACCTGGGTCAATATTTAAAATGATTGTTGCCTTAGCAGGACTTCAAGAGGGAATAATTGATCCGGAAGAGGAAGTAACCTGTACAGGGAGTTTTTCTTTGGGCCGGAGAACATATGGCTGTTGGAAAAAGACAGGGCATGGCGAAGTAAATTTGCATAGGGCACTTGTGGAGTCATGTGATGTCTATTTTTATAAATTGGGAAGAAAGCTGGGCGTAGATAAGATTGCGCAATATGCAGAAAAATTTGGTCTAGGAAAGAATATAGGCTTTGATTTGGGGCATGAAGCAAAAGGTCTGATTCCGACCAGGGCCTGGAAGTACAGGAAAACAGGAGTTTCATGGCAAGCCGGAGAGACTCTATCTGTGGCAATTGGTCAAAGTTATGTGCTGATGACTCCCCTTCAGGCAGCAATTATGATATCAGCCCTTTTTAATGGAGGGAATATCTATAAACCCCAGGTAACAAAATGTATAAAAAAACCTTCAGGGGAGGTATTATACCGGATTACTCCCAAGCTTATAGGCAATATTGGGATCGAAGAGAAATATATGGCATTGGTCAAGCAGGCTCTTATAGATGTAGTCAACAAGCCAAAGGGGACTGGTAGAAGCGCCTATCTGGAAAATATCAGGGTTGCTGGAAAGACTGGCACTGCCCAGGTTGTTGGAATAGATAAAGATAAAAAAGGAAGTGCCAAACGTGAGCTGCCGCTTCATCTGCGGGACCACGCCTGGTTTGTCGCCATTGCTCCTGCGGAAAAACCGCGAATTGCAATTGCCGTAATCATCGAAAATGGCGGTCATGGAGGGAGTGCCGCGGCGCCAGTTGCCAGAGACATGATCAGGACATATATGAATGGAATGGGAAATATAAAAGGTTCAAAACAGGGAAAAAATGATTGATCGTCGATTAATTCAGAATTTTGACTGGATTTTATTGCTTGCTCTTTTGGTATTGATGTCTATTAGTCTTATGAATCTATATAGTGCTACCTATGCCATACGCGATTTCGGTGGTTCGCAGGTTTTTGTTAAACAGATATATTGGTTTTTAATCGGATTTATTGTCCTCTTGTTTATGGCCTCTTTTGATTATAATATTTTAGGAAGGTACGCATTTCCAATATATTTAATATCAATAGGTCTTCTTATCCTTGTTGTGTTCATGGGAAAGGAAAGCTCAGGATCCAGACGCTGGATCAGCCTGGGGCCCATATCTTTGCAGCCATCCGAATTGGTAAAAATAACTATAGTCTTGATGTTGGGTAAATTATTGAGTGATAAGGGCGGAGACAGGCCATATCGCCTGCGTGATTTATGGTTGCCTTTTGTTTTACTCGGGATACCGTTTATTTTAATTTTAAAGCAACCTGACCTTGGAACTGCTCTCCTGTTGATCTTTATTTCTATCTCTATGCTAATGTTTGTGAGAATCCATTGGAGATCAAAGATCATTTTAATGATTTCAGGCCTATCCATGATACCATTTATCTGGTTTGGTCTAAAAGACTATCAGAAAATGCGTATTTTGAGCTTTCTTCGGCCTGATGTGGCTCCCCTTGGATCGGGGTATCATATTAATCAATCTAAAATTACTATCGGCTCAGGCCTCATGTGGGGAAAAGGCTTTTTGAAAGGAACTCAGACCAGGCTTCATTTTTTACCGGAACAACATACCGATTTTATTTTTTCAGTATTAGCAGAAGAATGGGGGTTTGCAAGCTCATTATTCCTGCTTTTACTTTATTTGTTTATAATTTTGTGGGGGTTGACTATTGCCAAAAATTCCAAAGATAGATTTGGAGCTATTTTGGCAGTCGGAATTGTATCCATTTTTTTTTGGCACGTTGTTATCAATGTGGGCATGGTTACAGGCTTGTTGCCTGTGGTAGGGATTCCACTTTTGCTTTTTAGTTATGGTGGTTCTTCTCTGGTTGCCACTATGGCGGCAATGGGTCTTTTAATGAATATCAGCATGCGTCGATTTATGTTTCAGGAAATGACGGTTTTATAATAATGGGTTGTCTAATTTGTTTCCGGACAACTCCTGACAATCTCTAAGGAAAACTTCCGTACCAGGTCTTGATCTTTTTTCATTTTATTAAACGTTTTTGGATCCTGTTTTGCAATTTAACAAAATAACCCAAAGAGACATTAAAGTCTTACAATCAATAGTAGCTACTGAGAGAATATCAATTGGAGAATCTGATCTCAATCTCCATTCCAAAGACCAGTCTCAACATCCCGCTATTTCTCCAGAGGCGGTTATTTGGCCAAAAAACATAAAGGAGATCTCTGATATCTTAAGTTATGCAAATAGTCATCTGATTCCTGTTACTTGTTGGGGCGGGGGTAGTAGTCTTGAGGGAAATCCTATTCCAGTATGCCATGGTTTGGTAATAGATCTTTCGTATATGAATAAGATTCTGGAAATCAGGCAGGATGATTTTCAGGCAGATGTTGAGCCTGGAGTAATCTATCAGGACTTAAATCATAAACTAAGACATAAAGGCCTTTTTTTTCCACCTGATCCTGGTGCCAGAGCTACTATTGGCGGAATGATCGCTAATAACGCCAGCGGAACAAGGACTATTCGTTATGGGTCAACCAGATCCAATATCTTAAGGCTATCAGTTGTTCTTGCAAATGGCAGCCTTTTGGAAACAGGCTGCCGTTCTTCGAAAACTTCTTCGGGGTATGATTTGATCAATCTTTTTGTTGGTTCAGAAGGAACACTTGGAGTAGTTGCACGGGCCACAGTTCGCTTAACAGGACTCTCTGAAATGCTTTCTGCTGCTATTGTCACCTTTCCCGGCCTGAAAGAAGCAGGTCAAGCTGTATTTGAGATCATTCGCAGCGGCCTTGATCCTGCTTCCCTGGAAATTCTGGCACCCGAATGTATCAGCCTTTTTAATAAGGAGAAAAATTTCAAATTAGAAGTCTTACCGACCCTTTTTATGGAATTTCATGGGCCTAGCCAACAATATCTTCATGATACAATGATAATTAACCGCGAGATCTGTAATGGATTCGGGTGTCGTGATTTTCGGATCGGTATAGAAAGAAAAGAACGTGATGAACTATTAATGGCCCGCTATGAACTAAGTGAAATGATCAGGCGTACTCATCCCGGTCGCAGTCATATGGTTATCGATGTGGCGGTTCCTGTCTCCGCCTATCCTGCTATCATTTCTTTGGCCAGAGCAGAAGTCAAGAAGACTGCGATTCCAGGTTATGTCTTCGGGCATGCCGGTGATGGGAATCTACATCTGGTGTTTATGGGAAAAAATGGAGATAAAAAGGAATGGGCCAGGATAGGTCAAATTAATGACAAGATAGTTGAAAAGGCCATTAGCCTGGGAGGGACTGCTACAGGAGAACATGGAGTTGGCATCGGGAAAAGAAAATTTATGGCGATGGAGCATGGCGGAAGCCTTCAATGGATGAAAAGCATAAAACAATTATTTGATCCTAATGAAATTCTTAATCCTGGCAAGATCTTTTTGCCATAAGAAATGATAATTCGCTTAATCAAGCTGAAATGAAAATAACCTTACATAAATATATTATAAATGAAATATGGCCAATTTTTTTTTCGATCATCTTTGTGGCGGTATTTATCATTATGGCTACCAAAATGCTGCCTTTGACCGAGATGATCCTTATTCATGGGATTAATGCCCTCCAGATAGGAGGTATGATTATCTATCTATTGCCTGATATCATTTTATTTGCCATGCCGGCGGCAGGCCTTCTTTCAGTGCTTATAGCCTTCTTACGCTTATCAGATGATAGTGAGATCATAGCTTTAAGGTCATCGGGGCTAGGCCTTTATCAGATGCTGCCCCCAGTTATTCTCCTTTCTTTTACAGGTTTGTGTTTGTCCCTTGTGATCAGCTTTACATTAGTGCCATGGGGGAATCGCTCCTTTAAAAACATTTTGTTTGAGGTTGTACAGTCAAAAGCCGATTTAGGGATCAAAGAGAGGATCTTTTGCGAACCCTTTGAGAATATTATTTTCTTTGTAAATCAATTTTCTACCCTGGATCGAAAGATGCGGAATGTCTTTTTGGTGGATAAACGTGATCAGGAAGCAGTAAATACCATAATTGCCGCGGAAGGCGAGATCTATATGCACCCTGGGGAAAAGATTGTTACAATTCATTTCCATGATGGAACCATTTTTGTTGTTGAAAAAAAAATGAAGGCATCCAGAACGATTAAATTCAGGACTTATGATCTGAATATTGATTTAAGAGATACGGTCAAATCTTTCTCCTCACGGGAGCATGCTCCAAAAGAGATGAAAATGGGGGAGTTGATTTTAAAACTAAAAACCTTTTCCATTGGGGATATAAATCATAATGAGATGCTGATAGAGCTTTTTGAAAGGATTACCATCCCCATAGGAGTTTTTTTTATGGGTATTATCGGTCTTGCTCTGGGCAGTCAGATACAGTCCAGGGAAAGAACCTCCAGGATTGGTATGGGATTATCTGTATTTCTCGTATATTATATTTTACTGGCTGGCGCCAGGAGTTTTTGTGAAACAGGAGCTATTAATCCATTAATTGGGGTATGGATACCTGATATAGTACTTTGTATTGCGTGCTGTTATTTTTTTAAACGAGTGAGATCAGAAAAATCAGTTGATTTTTTGCCATCAATTAAAGCTATTATGATTAGAAAAAAACCATCTTAGGTCTTGTCTGGAAATAAGTTGGATAACTCCCTGGTCAGCTTGGCTCGTATTCCTGCGGTTAAAATTTTGATCTTCCTTGGCCTTTTCAGATAAGCGCAGACTTCGAAAAATCTGGTTTTCGTTCAGACACTAAATATGAGTTTTAAATGAGTGTGTTAGCAAGATATTCAAGTAAGGAATTTTTAAAACTAATGGCCATTTGCCAGACGTTTTTTGTTGTTATTTTTTTGATTATTGATTTTTTACAAAAAATTGACAATTTCATGGAAGCACATGTCGTTTCAGGTTCGATTTTTGCATATTTTCTTTACAAGATTCCTTACATTATCGTGCAAATGGTCCCCGTGTCTGCGCTCATAGCGGTTATCATTATGTTTTCTCTAATGAAAAAATATAATGAGTTAATTGCTTTAAAATCCTGCGGGATAAGCATGTTTAACCTGTCCTGGCCTGTGTTGCTGATTTCAGTGAGTCTGTCTTTAATGTTATTTCTCTTGTCTGAATTGGTTGTTCCCTATACCAGTTCGAAGAGCCAGGATATTTGGATTAAAGAGGTTGAAAAACGAGATCCAAAACGATTTTATGGCCGCGATAATATCTGGTACCGTGGACATCAAACGATCTTCTGGCTTAGGCATTTTGATGAAAAACGGAAGATGATGGAGAATCCCACCTTTTATTTTTTTGACGATTCTTTTCATCTGGTCAAGATGATAGTCGGACAGCGGGCAATTTGGACAGGTCAGGCATGGAAGGTTGAAGATGGCGCTATTCAAGAGGCTGAAGCCGGACAACGAAGCAAATTTTACCACTTTAAAGAAATGGAGCTCAAGCTGGAGGAAAAACCGGAGGCATTTCTTAAGACAATAAAGCGACCCGAGGAGATGAGTTATTGGCAATTGAAACGCTTTGCGAAAAAAGTACGCTATGAAGGATACGATGCCAATCGCTATCTGGTGGATATGAATATCAAATTGGCATTTCCTATGATTAATTTGATAATGGTTATTATTGGTTTACCTCTTGCAGTTGGATTAAAGAAGGGAGGAACGCCTCTGGCAGTTTCCCTTGGGATAGGCCTCTGTTTTTTATATTTATTAAGCCTTGGCATTTTTCGCTCTCTTGGTCTTTCAGGGATCTTGCCTCCAATATTGGCTGCCTGGTTGGCGAATCTTATTTTTTTATTGATTGGAATCTATCTAATAATTTATTTGGAAGATTAAAGACTCCAAAAACAGGAAATATAATGCCATTGAGTTATTGTCTGCTTTTTTTTTTATCAACCTTTGTCCTTTCCTTGATCATAACCCCCCTTGTAAAAAAAATTGCTATAGCTTTTAATTATGTAGCGGTACCAAAAGAAAATCGCTGGCATAACAAAACTACTGCCCTTTTGGGAGGGGTGAGCGTTTTTGTCTCCATGATGACTGTCTGGTTTCTGGCAGTCAGCCTTATGGGATGGTCAGCTTATGGGCGCCCCCTTCCAATGCTAATATGCTTTTCTGCAATGTTTGTGTTAGGCTTGATAGATGATCTTTATAATATGGCTCCTCATAGCAAGCTTGTGGGTCAGATTGTTATAGCTTCTACCCTGGTATTTTTGGGTTATCGTTTTGGGTGGACAGATTCTGAAACAGCAAACCTGCTTTTATCAATCTTCTGGGTTGTAGGGATAACAAATGCCTATAATCTGTTGGATAATATGGATGGTCTGGCATCAGGGATTGCCTTTATCGCTGGCAGCTTTTTGTTCTTTTTCCTTTATATGGGACAAACCGAGGGACCTCTACTTTTAATTAATGCAATATATCTTGGCGCAATGCTGGG
>DAOWOF010000144.1 GCA_030642205.1 Desulfobacteraceae bacterium
CTTGTTCATGCATAAGTTTAAAAAACGCATCTATTTGTGCCATAATTTCTCCTTGCCATGTTTAGCAAAGGTTAAGGTAAATTGTAGTAGATCCTAATGGGTATAGCAATTCTATTATTGATCTAATACAAAACAGCAAATATTGCCGCAGGTATAATTTTTTATTTTAATGACATATTACTTCCCCTTTAATTTTGTTAGACAGTGCCATCAAGCTAATCCCTTGATAATTCTCATTAGTAAATGCTGGATTCTTATAATTAACTTTTCCTTAAAAAGGCAAACTATTATGGGAATAAAATATCTTTAATGCTAAGTTCGTGCCAGTTTCAAGAGGCAAAACCCGAAGATTTTAGAGAAACCTTAAAAGGCTATTTTTGGCTGATCTTAGATTACAAAGTCCTCAATGTAGCATAACTACGCCTGCGGCTATGTTAGGTCAGATCAAGCAAATTCAACCTAAATCTGAGTGCGATATTTTTGAGCGAATCCTTAGTCAGGTATAATAATTGCAGTTATTTATAAATTCTGAAATACACATCATTTCCAAGCTTTGGCGCAGAAATCTATAAAGGAGAACAAAATGAAATTAGGCGACATTAAAATCGGAGTTCGTTTATATTCTTTAATTGGTTTTATCGTACTACTGGCTATTATACTTGCGGCAATCGGCATTAACGGCATGGGAGCAATAAACGATGGATTAAAAACAGTCTATTACGACAGGGTTGTGCCACTTAAAGGATTAAAAGTAATTGTCGACCTCTATGCAGTAAATATTGTCGATACGGCTCATAAGGTAAGAGATGGCAGATTGACATGGGATGAAGGGCAGGCAAATATCAAAGGAGCAAAAGAAATTATTTATGAAGAATGGAAGGCTTACCTTGCGACAACCCTTGTGAAAGAAGAAGAAAAACTGGTGGCTGAAGCAAAAATTTTAATGCAAAGAGCAGATACTTCAATTGTAAAATTAGATAAAATATTCAGGGACAAAGATAGGGGACAACTAAGCAAATATGCAGCCAATGAGCTTTATCCAGTTATTGATCCTGTTTCGGAAAAATTTGCCGAGTTAATTGACTTGCAGCTTAAAGTTGCCAAAATCAAGAATGATGAAGCTGCGATGATATATAAAACATCACGAAATATGCTTTACGGTCTGCTTATTGGCTCTATATTATTGTTTTTTGTTACTGCTTCCATAATGATTAAAGGAATCACTTTACCTCTTGCCAAAGGGGTTGATTTTGCCAAAAAAATGTCTGAGGGTGATCTTACACAGACACTTGACATTAACCAGAAAGACGAGATCGGAATCCTGGCCGGCGCTTTAAACGGAATGAGTAAAAACCTGAGAAAGATGTTTGAGGATATCAGCAGAGGTGTGGAGACCCTTTCATCTTCTTCCACTGAACTTTCAGCTATTTCTCAACAAATGTCGGCAGGTTCCGGGCAGACTTCGGGCAAGGCCAATACTGTTGCGGCAGCAGCGGAGGAGATGAGTGCCAATATAACTTCAGTGTCCGCCGCAACTGAACAGACATCAACAAACCTCAGCATGGTCGCGACAGCAGCCGAAGAAATGACCTCTACCATCCGCGAAATTGCCCAGAACTCCGAACGGGCGCGCGGAATAACTGATGAAGCGGTATCCCAGACAAAAAGAGCTTCAGACAGGGTTGATAAACTTGGAAAAGCTGCCAATGAAATAGGCAAGGTGACAGAGACTATTACCGAGATCTCGGAGCAGACCAATCTCCTGGCATTAAACGCAACTATCGAGGCTGCCCGTGCAGGAGAGGCTGGCAAAGGTTTTGCCGTAGTTGCAAGCGAGATTAAGGAACTGGCAAAACAAACGGCGGGAGCTACTCTTGAAATAAAAGGAAAAATCAGCGGAATACAGGAGTCAACTACAGGAACCGTAACAGAGATAGAACAGATTTCAAAGGTCATAAATGATGTCAACGAGATCGTATCAACCATTGCATCCGCAGTTGAAGAGCAGTCCGCTACAAGCATGGAGATCGCGGAGAACGTTTCTCAGGCATCCCAGGGGATACAGGAAGTGACTGAAAATGTAGCTCAAAGTTCCACTGTTTCAGGAGAAATAGCAAGGGATATTGCAGAGGTCAACCAGACATCCAGCGAGATGTTAAACAGCAGCGCACAGGTAAATCTTAGCGCTGAAGGGCTTTTAGAACTGTCCAGACAGCTAAAAGAGATGGCAGAGAGGTTTAAGCTGTAAACAGAGAGGGGGCAAACAATGAAGTCTTCTTTCGGGCCCCTCCCTGTCCCTGATGTGGGCTTGCTGGCCGGGGGGTTGGCTGATTTTAGTGCGCTATCCCCCAGGATGCCATGTTTATATCTTCATTCCCCATTTTTCAATAGCCGCTGTACCTCCCTGTATATTCTGGATATCTTTAAAACCGGCATGGTCCAGGATGACTTGGGCTTCATAAGACCTGCTGCCAGTATTGCAGATAAGGATAATCTTTTTATCTTGTGGAACTTCTGAAAGCCGGTCGCTGAGTTGACCCTGGGGTATACTTTTCCAATGCTTGGGATACCTGTTAACAAGTGGTTCAGCATTCCCCGATTCACGGCAGTCAATGAAAATGCTCTCATTTGTTTCCCTTTTTTCCCAGTATTCAACAAAAGTCTCAATATCAATCACCTTGTTTTTTCCTGCCAGGATGTTTTCTGCTACATTTCCCAAGGCATTCAGGATATCCATGGCCGAAGAAAAAGGCGGAGCATAAGGGAGTTCAAGATTACTGATATCCATAGTAGTAGGTTTGTATTTCAGAATGCCTGCCACAGCATTGACGCGGGCTACCATGGCGTGTCCGGCATCGCCAAGGCCCTGGATTCCTAAGACCCGACCAGTCCCTTTTTCTACTACCAGCTCTAAAAACATGAGATTTCTGTCTGATAAAAAGTGAGCTTTGTCGAATTGTACAATAAATGCGCTCACGGCATCAAAGCCTTCCTTTAATGCCGTTTCAATGCTTAGCCCGGCATTGGCCACCGAGATCTCAAAAAGTTTAATTACAAAGCTGCCGATTGCCCCCTCAAATTCCTGTTTATTTCCTGCGAGATTCGAGCCGATCACCCTGCCCTCTCTGTTGGCTAAGGAACCTAAAGGATAATAGCCTGGTTTTCCTGTGATGATGTTTAGTATCTCAACGCAGTCTCCTCCCGCGTATATATCCGGATCAGAGGTCTGCATTTGTTTGTTGACTATTATGCCGCCTTTGGGCGAAACTTCCAGACCCGCGTCTTTTGCCAGTTTGGAATTGGGCGTTACTCCCGCAGCCATAATTACCAGATCTGCTTCCAGTGTTCTATTATTTGTTATTACTTTGCTTACCCTCGACTCTCCTTCAAAGCGCTCCACTTTTTCACCCATATAAAAGGAGATATCATTTTCCTCCATATGATGCTGGGCCATACGCGCCATTTGGGGGCTGATTATTCCAGGCAGGATTTGATCCATTATTTCAACTACCGAGGTCTCTATTTCCCAAAGATCAGACATCGCTTCAGCCATCTCCAGACCAATGGCTCCAGCGCCAATTACTACAGCCTTACCAATTTTTCCATCTGTAATTTCTTCTTTGATCCTAATTGCTTTATTTAGATCCGAGACAGTAAAAATACCATCTAGCTGATTGCCTTCAATAGGCAGAATACGCGGGGTACTACCCATTCCCAGTACGAGTTTATCGTAGGGAATCTGTTGTTGTTTTTGATCAATCAGACTTTGAACAAAGACTATTTTTTTCTCGCGATCAATGGCAAGGACTTCAGTATTGGTTATTGCCTGGACGTCTTTTATCTCTTTAAAAAATTTAACATCACGCAGCATATGAAAGGTTGTTGCCTGAAGTTGCTCAGAATCACTTATATCTCCTGATATAAAATAAGGAATTCCACATCCTCCATAGGAAATTAGATTATCTTTATCTATCATAATTACATTTGAGTCAGGTTTTAGTCTTTTGAGACGACAAGCAGCTTTAGGTCCCAGAGCAACTGCACCGATAATAACAATGTTTTGTGACATGTTAACTCCTTAATTATATAATTTATTTTAGCTTTTTAAAATATGTTGGCTTTAATGCGTAGCCCCTTCTTTATGGTTAAAGTGTTCCAAATAAATATGATTGGCTTATAAAAACATACTAAATAGTGTCTGCGAAGTAATTATTTGATTAATGTTTGCAAAATTTCATTATTTCGCTTTTTTTGTATTAAATATATTATATATGCCAAGCTTGATATACTTTTCAATATTTTTTCTTTCATACATAGATTAGACATGGTATTTTCTCTTAAGCGCTATCTGTTTTGATGCTCATTGCTCACCGAAAAACTCAATTCATAATTTTCCGA
This sequence comes from Desulfobacteraceae bacterium, assembly GCA_030642205.1. GTDB lineage: Bacteria > Desulfobacterota > DSM-4660 > Desulfatiglandales > Desulfatiglandaceae > DAOWOF01. Next base: position 4,399 of record DAOWOF010000144.1, read on the forward strand.
GGCATAAATTAAATGGAGTTTGCAGATGAATAAAATGGAACTTAAGCTTGATAAATTACAGAATTTTTCCGGCCGAAAAGGGCCTCTGCTCCTGATTATTATGGATGGTATTGGGATTGGTGAAAAATATCCCGGAAATGCTGTCTACATGGCCAGGACCCCCAATCTTGATCGCCTTATGACATCTCCTTTATATTGTCAACTTCAAGCCCATGGTACAGCAGTTGGTCTGCCCTCTGATAAAGATATGGGGAATAGCGAAGTGGGACATAATGCCTTGGGAGCCGGAAGAATATTTGATCAGGGAGCAAGCCTGGTAAGCAAGGCTATTGGCTCTGGCAAAATGTTTGTTTCCAAAGCCTGGACAAAGATGATAAAGCGCGCGAAAGAAGGCGGGACGGTCCATTTTCTTGGACTCTTATCTGACGGTAACGTTCATTCTCATATCAACCATTTGTATAAGATGATTGATAAATGCGCTGAAGAAGGACTCCCGCAAGTACGTATCCATGTATTGCTGGATGGCAGGGATGTAGGAGAAAAAACTGCCCTGGATTACCTGATTCCTCTGGAACAAAAATTACAGTCTATTTCAGATGAACTTGGAGGTGACTATTGTATTGCCTCCGGTGGCGGCAGGATGAAGGTGACCATGGATCGCTATAATGCGGACTGGGATATTGTAAAACGAGGCTGGGATGCCCATGTGCATGGGAAGGCAAGAGGCTTCAGCTCAGCCGTGAAAGCAGTCAGGACCTATTATAATGAAGATAACAAGATAACAGATCAATATATAGACCCATTTGTGGTGATAGATTCCAATGACAGACCTGTTGGAACCATAGGGGATGGTGATAGTGTAATTTTTTTTAATTTCAGGGGTGATCGTTCACTTCAAATCTCACGGGCATTTCTGGAAAAGGATTTTCACGAGTTTAAACGCGGCCCTTTGCCTGATATACTCTATTTAGGGATGATGGAATATGATGGCGATACACATATTCCCCCTGAATTTTTGGTAACACCTCCTTCCATTAATCATACCTTAAGTGAATATCTATGTGCTGAAAAGGTAACAAGCTTTGCCATTTCCGAAACCCAGAAATTCGGACATGTGACCTATTTTTGGAATGGCAATCGCTCGGGGTATATAGATAAAAACCTGGAGAAGTATATAGAGATACCTTCTGACAGGATTCAATTTGATAAGGCTCCTATGATGAAGGCCCATGAGATAATGGAGCAATCTATAGAATTACTAAAAAGCGGTAAGTATCGTTTTGGGCGGCTCAATTTTGCCAATGGCGATATGGTTGGCCATACAGGTGTCATGGAGGCAACTGTTACTGCTGTTGAAACAGTGGATCAGTGTCTGGGTGAATTACTTAAAGTAGTGAAAGAACTGGAGGGAATCGCGGTCGTGACAGCTGATCATGGTAATGCTGATAAAATGTTTATAATCAAAGATGGACAAAGAGAGGTCAGGACAGCCCATTCCTTAAATCCTGTTCCTTTTGCTATCTATGATCCAAACTATAAGTCAGAATATAGAATGGCCAAATTGGAGAAAAAAGGACTTTCTAACGTGGCTGCCACCATCTTGAATCTTTTGGGTTTTGAGAAGGTAGAAATATATGATCCATCTCTGATAATTTAAAAGGAGATTATATCGAAAGAAAATGGCGGGCGATGCGCGATTCGAACGCGCGACCTCTGGTTCCGGAGACCAGTACTCTATCCAGCTGAGCTAATCGCCCTTATTTTTTATCTCTAACAGGTTTTGTTAAGAAGATCAAGTATGGACCTTTCCTCTGGATCTGGATTATGCCCCCAGGTAGGCCAAGAAAGGGGTCAAATCTTCATTTGACCCTTAAATAATTTTGTTATATA
>DAOWOF010000023.1 GCA_030642205.1 Desulfobacteraceae bacterium
AGCAGGGCAATGTCATAAGGCCATAACTGTTTTAAAAAAAAGGCTTAAACAGAATAGTGGAGATAAAACAGCCCTTTTATTTTTAGGCATTTCCTATGAAGGCCTGGAGCAGTATGGAAAAGCTATCAAAATATATAAAAAGCTAGTATCATTAAAACCAGTAAAGAATATAATATTTTATCATCTGGGAATTTGCTATGGTAAAGAGGAGCGCCTTGCCATGGCCCATTACTACTTTGGCATTTATTTCAAAAAAATTAATGAAATTGCCAAGGCCTGCTTTCATTTAAATCTCTCTGAAAAGCTGGCCCAAAACGATAAGATTCTATTAAAGAAGATTATAGCAGTAAAAAACAATCTGACAATAAACAAAAAAGTTCCAAGAAAATTAAAATGATCAGACTATTGATAGCCAGTAATAAAACAACATAGTCTGAATCTGGTCTATAAATTAAATTTGTAGTTAATGCTGACTTAGGATCTGTCATTAAAAGCCCTTTAATCAGGTTATGTAAATGATCAACAAAATATTCTTTCTTTCAGAAAAGAAAAATATGCCAAGCAATCAGCCTAAATTCTTTTTTATAAATACCCTGGTATTTATAAATCTAGCCATACTTTTTTTGTGTATGATATCTAATGAAGCTCTTGCCATTGATCAGATAAATCAACCAGAATCAGATTCGACCTCCATCATGGCTGAAGAGGATGATTTTGATGATGATTTTGATTTTGATGATGAATTTGATTCTTCTGTCATCAATGTGCCTGATCCTTTAAGTGGTTATAACAGACTTATGACCAAGATTAATGATAAACTCTATTCCTGGATAATAACACCAGGCGCCAGAGCTTACTCCTTTGTAGTTCCTGAACCGGGTCGTTTGGCCATAAGCCGCTCTTTCAAAAATATTTTTTTCCCTGTCCGCCTGGTTAATAACCTTTTACAAATCAAAATAAAACGATCCGGGGTTGAATCTCTGCGTTTTTTGATTAACAGCACCATTGGGATACTTGGGTTCATGGATCCGGCCCGGGACTGGTTAGAACTTGAGGCTTATCCTGAAGATTTTGGCCAGACCTTGGGACATTATGGCATTGGAGCCGGATTTCACCTGGTGTTGCCAATCCTGGGACCTTCCAATCTAAGGGATACCATAGGCCTGGCCCCGGATTACTTTTTAAACCCAATCCATTATATTGACAGCCAAACACTTGAGATAGGCCTTGAAAGCTATCAAAAGTTAAATAGCTCGTCTCTTTATATCGGCGAATATGAAGCACTGAAACAGGACTCCCTTGATTTTTATATTCTTCTAAGAGATAGCTACGAACAAAACCGAAAAATGAAAATCAGAGACTAACTTATGAAAAAACTTTTTTTAATCATTCTAGGAATTATGCTTTTAAGCCAGACTGCCCTGGCAAACGATAAAAAAGAGGTAGAGGACTTAATAAAAAACACCTTTGATCATGTCCTGGATATCCTGCAGAAAAAGGATCTTTTACAGGAAGATAAAAATTGCAGGGTGATTGAGATCGTTACTCCTGTTTTTGCCTTTCCAAAAATGGCCAAGCTATCCCTTGGAAGAACACATTGGCTAAAACTAAACAAAGATCAAAAAGAAAAATTTACTTCCCTTTTTATCAAACGATTAAAGTCCTCATTCCTTGAAAAATTGAATCTTTATTCAAACGAAGCTATTATTTATAAGGATGCCCTCAAGATAAAGAAAAAGATCCATCTTCCAACAGAATTAATTTCAAAAGATAATAAAATACAGATGCTTTATAAACTATATAAATCAAAATCAGGCTGGAAGATATATGATATTGAGATCCAGGGCGTAAGCATTATATCCACTAATCGATCTCAATTTGACCAGATCCTGCAAAAAGGTACCTTCAAAGACCTGATTAATAAGCTTGAAAATACTGAAAGCGCTTGAGCTTACTCAACACAGAGCAAATTATGACCAAGGACTCTTCCCCCTTCGCATTTTACGACAAGCTAATCCTAAAATGGCCGAAACTAGTCATTATACTCCTTTTAATAGTGATCTCCTTTTTGGGATATCATGCCAAAGATTTTAAGCTGGATGCCTCGGCCGAAACGCTTGTCCTTGAAAATGACCGTGATCTCAAATACTCAAGGCTGATTTATTCCAGATATGGAGAACAGGATTTTCTATTTCTGACCTATACACCCAAAGAAGATCTTTTTTCTGATACAATCTTGAATAATTTAGCAAAATTGCGAGATGAATTAAGCCAACTTGATTTTGTTGACTCGGTTGTTTCAATTCTTGATGTTCCTTTATTGGAAAGCCCGCCAGTACCAATTAGTGAGTTATCAACTAATGTCCTTACACTTCAATCACCCACAGTTGATAAAAAGCTTGCCAGAATTGAATTCAAAAATAGTCCTCTTTATCAGGAACTTCTGATTAGCCCTGATCTTAAGACCACTGCCCTGCAAATCAATTTTCCCAATGATAAGACCTATCAGGATCTTTTAAGACAACGAAACTCCTTTAGAGAAAAATTGTCCCAGGAGCCTCTTTCTGAAAAGGAAAAACAGTGCTATAAAAAAATAAGCCTGGATTTACAGGAACATATGAATCGTATGCAGGAGGCGCTTCACCGAGATATCATGACTATCCGAAAAATAATGGATAAATACCGTCAGGATGCGGATCTCTTTCTGGGTGGAGTAAGTATGATAGCAAATGACATGGTCAACTTTATAAAAAATGATCTTCGCAATTTTGGGATGGGAGTTCTTTTTTTTCTGATTTTGGCGCTGTGGATTATCTTTAAGAAAAAACGATGGGTATTCCTGCCTATTCTCTCCTGTGCCTTTTCAACAATCTCCATGATGGGGCTTTTGGGATTATTTAATTGGGAAGTTACTGTTATTTCATCCAATTTTATTTCCCTCCAGATTATTCTTACCATGGCTGTCACAATCCATCTGATCGTGCGTTACAGGGAACTTGCTTCAGAGGATCCTGATCTTGACCAGGAAACATTAATCAAAAATACTATCCACCTGATGTTTAAACCTTGTTTATATGCCGCGTTGACAACTATGGCAGGTTTTGCTTCCCTGCTTCTTTGCAACATCCTTCCGGTAATAACCTTTGGCTGGATGATGATCTCAGGAATTATTGTTTCTCTTATATTGACCTTCCTCCTGTTTCCCTCGGTGTTGATGTTGCTGCCTAAAGAAACAATCAAGAGAAAAAAGATATCTTCAAACCTGGCCTTGACCCCTATTCTGGCTAAATTTACAGAAGCCCATGGCAATTTGATCATGGTTCTCAGCACTATAATACTCATTATCAGCATAATAGGCATTTCACGCCTGAAGGTGGAAAACTGCTTTATTGATTATTTTAAAAAAACAACAGAAATTTATCAGGGGATGAAAGTCATTGATCAGACATTGGGGGGGACTACGCCCCTGGATGTAATTATAGATCTACCTGTTGCTCCCCTTTCTAAACCGGTAGAGCTAACCACTGATATTTCTGATGATGAAGACGATTTTGATGAATTTGATGAATTTAAAGAGATAGAAAATGATGACAAATACTGGTTTACTTCAGACAAGATGACTCAGGCGCTAAAGATCCATGACTATCTTGATGGCCTTAAAGAAACAGGAAAGGTTCTATCTCTGGGGACTATTTTAAAAATTGCGTATAAATTCAATGATGGCAAGCCATTAGACAATTTCAAGTTGGCTTTGCTTTACAGCGAATTACCGGATCAATTCAGAAAAATGATACTAAGCCCCTATGTGTCAATACCAGATAATCAGCTGCGTTTCGCAATCCGGATCAGAGATTCAGACAAAACTCTTCAACGAAATGCCCTGATAAAAAAAATCAAGAAAGATATAACAGGCAAGCTCGGTTTTAAAGAGGATCAAGTCCATTTATCAGGCATGCTGGTGTTGTATAATAACATGTTACAAAGCCTCTTTGATTCCCAGATACTTACCCTTGGAATAGTCCTGCTGGCCCTCTTTGGTATGTTTCTGATCCTGTTCAGATCAGTAAAGATTGCCTTGATTGCTATCTTTCCAAATTTTCTGGCAACCGGTGCGGTACTGGGCATCATGGGATGGCTTAATATTCCACTCGATATGATGACCATAACAATTGCTTCTATAAGTGTTGGGATAGCAGTTGATGATACTATCCACTATATTCATAGATTTAAAACTGAATTAAAGATAAATAATAATTACATCAAAACAGTTTACGTATGCCATAACAGTATCGGTTATGCCATGTATTATACATCTCTTGCGATTGTAATGGGTTTCTCAATTCTTGTGCTTTCCAATTTTATACCCACGATCTATTTTGGCATTTTTACAAGCCTGGCAATGCTGATTGCCTTGCTGGCCGCCCTGACCCTTTTACCTCAGCTTTTGATCTTCTTTAAACCCCTGAAAACCAGGGACATCTTAACGTGTCGAAAAGACCCTTAATACTTTATCAAGGGCAAGGTCTTCCACTGCATAGCCCATACCGCCAGAATAGGAAAAAAGAAGCTGGGTTGAGTGACCTGAGAGAACATCACGGGCAAATTGATCATAAACTGTGTAAAACCAATTTTTATCCCTGCTACTTGTAATCAGTTGAATTAGCCAATCCTGGCCTTTCATATTACAGGCAATAGAATAATTGGCAGAAAAAAGATCAGGATCCAGGTACAAAATAATATCTGACATATTCTTCGGTTTTTTATAACTGGCCTTTATAACGTAACAATTTCTTCTCTGATAGTATTGATCCACACCATTTAATGAGCTCGATGGATTATAATAACAATGACTATGCGCAACTACAGGGATCAATAATTCCTTCCGACCCATATAGGTCCAATTAAAATGGGTCACATTCCCTGAAAACCCGCCAATAGTATCCAATGTCCAGTCAGATCCTGATCTGGTCTTGTTTTGTCTTTGGGTGGAAGATACTCGCCGCAATCTCCTTTGCTTAGGCAGATAGACCATAAGATCATCGCTTTTATCCGGATTATCAAAACGGGAACAGATAGGGATAACTCCACGCATCTTATATGGAGAGACATAAGGATTACAAAATATAAACTCTATTTTTTTTGGGTTTGGCTTGTAGAGTCCATCAACAGTATACTTATCCGGCCTGACCCTGCCATTCATCTGGATACGCATATTGACTGATAAAAATTTTTCACCATTTTTTTTGCGGTCCCTCGTAATGGTTGCCATTCTCAATTGGCGATCATTATCCTGATATTTTTTTATAAAATTCCATGCCAGTTTAAGGGCAATTCGGGGATCATCATCCTTTAATTCCAAAAAAGGAATACCGTAATTATAGTTTCTTAGCCAGCCTTTTTCATCCAGATATACGGTACCTGCATTTTTTCTGGATTGCTCCATGTATTTGCCCCAAAGAGGGCCTCTTGGTTTTACCGTATCCCACAAAGTCTCATTGATTCTAAATGTCCCCCATTCCCTGGTCTGAGCCAATATTTTGTAATGAGGTTCAGGCAATAGATCCTTTATTTCTTGCATCGGCCTTGCCCTGAAACCCCATGAATTGACTATCTTTTGATTTTCAGTCAGCTCATTATAACCACCCCTTGGAGCCTCACACATAAAATGGCCTTGATTCCATCCCTGAATCGCACGAGCAATATCTTTATCAACCATCCAATTGGGGTCTTTTGGTAAATCTGGTACAGCAAAAACGCCTTCATTATAAACGGTTAAACAGATAAAAAGACACAAAAAAAGCAATACAAGTTTTCTTTTCATTCTCCCTTTCCCCCCCATATATTTTAAGTATTTTTTGTTAGGTTAGTTGGTTAAGGGCCTCGAAACAAAACTTCCAGGCTTGTAATAAGCTATATAATTATATTATGCCAGGATTTGAATAAGATAGAGGATGGACGTATGATATTTTAGATAAAAAGAGATGAGTTAATTAAGCTAAATTTTTAAAAACTATCTGCAAAAAATTATTTCATATCTTTTTAATCGCAAGTACGTAAATTCTGACAGGCTAAAGTACTCATCGAAATTATTTTTATAATATCAAAAAAGGAGTATATATGTCAACCCAATTCACAGATACCCGGGTATTTGATATAAGAGATTGCACACTACAGACTGCATATATTAAAACCATCTAATCACCATATATGGGTACATTAGACGCAAAAATACCTTATATCGAATATCCGGATTGATAGATTCATAAAAAACCATCAACATAACAGGGAGATGGTTTACGTGCGGCATCTCCCTGCTGGCAAGATTCCCCGATCTCCAGCTAGTCAAGCTTGCTGCTAAGCTTACAGCCTGGGAGTGAAATTATTTGAATCCAGTTTAAAAGGTACGAAGCGACTTTTAAACTGATTATCAAAAGATAAAAACCCAAATAAATCTTGACTGTTTTGGATATTTCAATATAATGCTTTAAATAAAGCGGGCATAGCTCAGTTTGGTAGAGTACAAGCTTCCCAAGCTTGGTGTCGCGGGTTCGACCCCCGTTGCCCGCTCCAAAATGTTTGGACTTTACTTAAATATCGTAATTAGTACTTACCCCTTTTTGAGGTGCTTTATCAGTTATTAACTGATTAAATAACTTCGAATTGCGGACTTAGTCTTGATTTTCTATTTGCTATATATCTTTATATCCTTAAATACATTTAACTTCAGGATGAAAGTATAAAGCGGGGCTAAAGTCCCGCTTTTTTTATTTTTGGGAGCCATCTGTAATTGATTAATAATACCAATGATACCATAATAAAGGATGTAGTCAGCCTGATAGAGCCAATCCTTTTAAAGATGAGTCTTGAATTGGTAGATGTTGAATATCTCCATGAACATGGCAGATTTATCCTGAGAATTTATTTAGATAAAAATGGTGGTATTACCCTGGACGATTGTGCCTTGATAAGCAAAGAAATAGATTATCTGATTGAGATCAATAATATTATTAAAAATGCCTATGCCTTGGAAATTTCTTCTCCAGGACTTAACAGGCCACTAGCAAAAAAAGAAGATTTTGTAAAAGCAGTAGGAAGTAGAATAAAAATAAAAATGATGTCTCCTGTTAATGGCAGTCAAAACTTTACCGGTCGCCTTAAGGCCTTTCGGGATGGAACCCTGTTTCTCAATATTGGAGATATGATAGTGGAACTGATGTGGCTGGATATCAAAAAAGCTAATTTGATGTATGAATTTGATAATTGAGAAAAATATTAATGTATATTTAAATCCCTGCTATACTCTTTTCAAGTTTTTGTTGCTTGCTCAAATCCTTTTTCTTAAAAGCTGTTTTAACCAAACAAAAATCTTTTATAAATTCCTTAGGAGGTTGCCTGAACAAATATTCATTTTGCAAGGTCAGGGAAGGCCGTCATTTTAACTACGCAAACATACCAAGCGTTTTAAGGGTCAAGATATAAACCTGATATGGATCTTGCAAGAACCAATTTTTTTCAGGCTCGGGGATTATCTATATTAATAACTGGAGTGAATAAGCATGGCCTCAGATTTAACAAAAATGATTGACTTGGTAATACGTGAAAAAGGATTGGATCGACAAGTCCTGATTAGCACTCTTGAGGAATCTGTAAGAGCTGCTGCAAGAAAAAAATTTGGGCTGGAATATGATCTGGAAGTAAGTTTTAATGAGGAACTGGGCGAGATTGAGGTCTTTGAATTCAAAGAGGTTGTCGAAGTTGTCACCAATGAAAATCTGCAGATATATATTGAAGACGCGCAAAAAATAGATCCGGAATGCATCCTGGGTGACAGCTTGGGAAACAAAATGGAAACAGGCAAGTTAGGAAGAATCGCTGCTCAATCCGCAAAACAAGTTATAATGCAGAGACTCAAGGAAGTGGAAAGAGATGTGATTTATGATGATTTTAAAGATCGCCATGGTGAAATCGTCAACGGGATTGTCCTGCGTTTTAACAGGGGCTCGATTATTGTCAACCTTGGCAAAACAGAAGGGGAATTACCCGCAAAAGAGCAGGTTCCCAATGAATCTTACAAACAGGGGGATCGTATTCGAGCATATGTCCTTGATGTAAAACAATTCAGCCGCGGACCGCAGATAATTCTTTCCCGCACCCATCCAAATTTTGTTTCAACCCTGTTTGAGAATGAAGTTCCCGAGATCTCAGAAGGAATTATCCGAATCGTCCAGGTTTCAAGGGAACCTGGGAGCAGAACAAAGATCGCTGTGTCTTCAAAAGATGCTGATGTGGATCCGGTAGGTGCCTGTGTTGGTATGAAGGGCAGAAGGGTACAAGCGATAGTACAAGAATTACGAGGTGAAAAAATTGACATTGTGACTTGGGATCCCGATGCTGCCAAGTTTATTTGCAATGCCCTCTCCCCAGCTGAAATCGTTAGAGTTATTGTTGATGAAGATCATCATTCAATGGAAGTGGTTGTTCCTGATGATCAGTTATCACTTGCTATTGGTAAAAAAGGCCAGAACGTAAGGTTGGCAGCAAGGTTGACTGGCTGGAGATTGGATGTAATTGGTGAAAACAGATACAACCAAACCCTTAAAGAGGGATATACATCCCTGCTTGGTGTTCAGGGGATGACCCCCCAACTTGCAATGAATCTATACGAGTATGGACTCAGATCAGCAAAAGATTTATCAGAAGAGACTCTCTCTGACCTGCTTTCTATTGATGGAATGACCGAAGCAACCGGAGAAAAATTATTAGAAAATGCTAAAATGTCTGTCAAAGATGCTCAAAACGCGACATCAGAACCCGAAGAACAAGATGAAGATCTAGAAAATCCGGATGCAGAAATATCTGATGAATAAACAACATGTGCCCATAAGAACATGCATTTCTTGTGGGGTCAAACGCAGCAAAAAGGAATTAATTCGCGTTATATTGAGCCCACAAGGGTTTGCTGTTAAAGCTATTCATGGCAACAAAGGGGGGCGTGGAGCATATGTTTGCCCTGAATTTTCTTGTTGCGAAGGATTAAATAATAAGCAACTTTTAAAAAAGGCTTTTAAAAAACATAATGATTTATAGGTGTTCAGATAATTAATTTCATAAGGCCAGAGAGAGGAATCCGACAGATAAGGCCGTGAAATTATTTAGCTGAAGTTTTCTATAGGGATCACAACTTTCATGGAGCAAAGACATAATATCACAGGGAACCTCTTCTACAAATTGCGGGCAAGGACAGAGGAAACATTGCTCTTACATCCATATAAGGCGATGGGAATAAATAAGGAAGTGTATCCTAAATGATATTGCAAATGACTGTCTTATTGTGTGGGGGATTCTATGGCAAAAATCAGGGTTTATGAATTGGCAAAACAATTAGGTCTAGACAGCAAAAAGCTGGTGGAATTGCTGCAGTTAGGAGGTATGGGAATCAACAATTATATGAGTACCTTAGATGAAGATGCTGTTGAAATGGCAAACAGTATTCTAGCAGGCATAAATAAAGAAAAACCGGTTGAAATTGAGGAAAAAAGGATTAAATCTAATATAATAAGACGCAGGAAAAGAAGAAACAAAGAGGTCTCCTCCTCCAAAAAGATTGCTATAGAGCCCCAGGAAGACAATTTTACGGAATTAAAACAGGAAGAACCGGATTCAGAGAAGATTATTGAACCACAGGAAATCCCCCTTTCCTCACCACCAATTAAAGAATTTGAAGAGCCAGAGATTGAAAAGGTTCAAGAAAACGATCTTCCGGAAATTAATGAGGCGCAACCTGAAGAGATACCAGAGGAAGAATCAGTAGAAGAGCCTCTTTCAATAAAGCCTGCGCAAAAAGCGTCCATAGACACTGATAAAGACACAAAAGAAGTAAAGGAAATAAAGAGCAAACCTAAAAGAAGTAAAAAAAAGGACATGAACCAACCTGCAAAAATTATTAGGCCCCCTGAGGATACATCCCTAAAAAAATCATTTGTAAAAGAAAAAATAAAGAAGAAGCAACAGGCCCCTTTTGAAAAAGGCCCCAAAACTTTTACTAAAACCAATGGGAAGACAAATGCAATAACCAAGGAGCCACCAAAAAAGTTCAAAAAGAAAAAAATTATCCAACCAGAAAAAGTAACCGCACCTTCTTCTCATCGTAAAAAGGAGGTATACGAAAGAGATGCCCTCTATAAGGGACGCAAAATTAATCGCAAAGGCAAAAGGGGTGCCAAAACCCGCGTCACCAGGGAGACACATGACACCACGAAAATTACTGTCCCCAAGGCCATTAAACGCCGGATAAAAATTCAAGAGTTTGTTACGGTAGTCGAACTGGCAAAGGCCATGGGCACCAAGTCAACTGAAATAATGAAGGCATTGATGCAGATAGGTGGTAAAATATCAAATCAGAATGCGTCCCTGGATTTTGAAACAGCCTCCATTTTAGCCGATGAATTTGGGTATCAACTGGAATTGGATTCCTTTAAAGAAGAAGATTTTATTCCTGAAATAGAGGACAGGCCAGAAGATTTGGAGCCAAGACCTCCTGTGATAACGATAATGGGTCATGTTGACCATGGTAAGACATCATTGCTTGATTATATCAGACACTCCAGGATTATCGAAGGAGAATCAGGTGGAATTACTCAGCATATTGGAGCTTACTATGTTCAGACAGAAGGTGGAGATATCGTTTTTCTGGATACTCCCGGACATGAGGCCTTTACCGCAATGAGAGCGCGTGGAACCAAGGTAACAGATTTGATTATCCTTGTTGTTGCCGCAGATGATGGGGTCATGCCCCAGACCAGAGAAGCAATTAATCATGCTAGGGCGGCCTCCATACCTATTGTGGTAGCTGTTAATAAGATTGACAAGCCGGAAGCAGATCCTGACCGTGTTAAAAGAGAATTGGCTGAGTTAGACCTGGTCCCCGAAGAATGGGGTGGGGAAACAATCTTCGGAGAAATATCAGCCAAGCATGGGCAAGGTGTAGATGAACTTTTGAGCCTCCTATTACTTCAGGCCGAAATGCTTGAGATCAAAGGGAATCCCAATAAATTGGCCATAGGTACTGTTATAGAGGCCAATCTTGATAAAAGTCGGGGCCCGGTAGCGAGTATCTTGATAAAAGATGGGAGCCTCAGACCAGGTGATTATTTTATTTGCGGAGAGCATTATGGCCGTGTAAGGGCCATGCTGAATAATCAAGGACAAAAGATAGAATATGCAGGCCCCTCAATGCCAGTGGAAATTTATGGGATATCAGGCGTCCCAATGGCTGGAGACAAATTCAACAAGGTTAAGGATGAAAAAATAGCAAAACAAATCATTGATCATCGTAAAACACATAGCAAAAAACCCGAAGCAGTCCAAAGAGGGGTTATCAGTCTTGACGAACTTTACGATAAGATAAAAGAAGGCGATATCAAAGACCTTAATTTAATCTTGAAGACTGATGTTCAAGGCTCTGTGGAGGCACTCTCCGAATCATTAATCAAACAAAGTACAGATGAAGTCAAAATCAAAATTATTCATTCCGGTCCAGGGGCTATTTCCGAATCGGATGTCATGCTGGCATCAGCCTCTAAAGCCATAATTATTGGCTTTGGAGTACGAGCTAATCCGAGGGTTACAGACCTTGCTGAAAAAGAAAAAGTGGATATCCGCTACTATGATGTTATTTACAAGGTAATTCAGGATATTCGTCTCGCCATGACAGGCCTTTTAGCCCCGATTTTCAAGGAAAATGTAATTGGACGAGCAGATGTAAAAGAAATCTTCCGTGTTCCAAAAATTGGTGCAATTGCAGGTTGTATGGTGACAGATGGCCATATTGAAAGAAATGCCAAAATAAGGTTACTGCGGGAGGAAGTTATTGTTTATAATGGGACTATTTCTTCTCTAAGACGTTTTAAAGATGATGTCAAAGAAGTTCAGTCCGGCTATGAATGCGGAATTGGGCTGGAAGGCTTCAATGATATCAAGTCGGGAGATGTCCTGGAAGTCTACCAGGTTGAAGAACAAAAAGCAGAGCTTTAACAAATGGTGGTGGGAGTCCTAAAAATTGTTTTTTTATTACATGGCAACCGATCCCTTAAAGGGAAAAGAAAGATTGTCAGGAGTTTAATAGACAAAGTAAAGGGCAGATTCAATGTATCGATAGCAGAAGTTGGTTCTAATGATAAATGGCAAAAAATTGAACTGGGGATAAGCGTTATCGGAAACGATAGACGGCATATAGATTCATCCCTGAATAAGGTATTTAGCTTTATAGAATCCCAATATCTGGCCCCCATAATTCATAGCGAAATGGAAATCATTAGCATATAGAAAATTGTCCTTAAACACAAGAAGATGAAAATAGTAATCAATAGATGTATCTTTACACAAAACTCTAATCTAAAGTTTAAATTATGTTAGCAGGGAAACGATCAGTAAGAGTCGGTGATCTTATTTTAAGAGAAATAGCCTCAATCCTGTTGGAAAAAATAAATGATCCACGGATAAAAAGCATTTCCTTGACCGGTATTAGCCTTAGTAGAGACCTGAAAATGGCCAAGATATATTATAGTGTTGGAGGAGAGATGTCTCTCAATAAGATCCGGACTGCATTGGAAAAGGCTACGGGGTTTATAAAAAGGGAATTAGGAAAAAGGATTTCGCTAAAATACATGCCTGAAATAAAATTCTATTATGATTCCTCAGTATCAACTGGCATATACATGGACAAGCTATTTGACACCTTGCACTTACGTGATGACATAGAAGATGACACTAAATAAAATCTCTGATGTCTTGAAAAGGAATAAATCCTTTTTACTTATGACCCATAAAAATCCGGATGCCGATGCTATTTGTTCAATGTTGGCTCTTGGAATGGCGTTACAGCTCGTTCAGAAACAAGTTTTTATGTTGACCGAAGCTCCCCTTGAGAGGCCATATGACCTTCTAAGAGGCGCTGATCTCATTCGTTGTGAACTCGATGATAAGTTTGATGTTGATCTTGTAATTGTCCTGGATTGTGGAAACCTTGATCGGATAGCAGGGCCAAAAGATTATCTGAAAAAGGGCTTTTTTTTGATTAATATTGACCATCACCTGACCAATAATTTTTTTGGCGATTTAAACCTTGTGGATACTAATTGCTCTTCAACTGGTGAACTTGTTTATCAAGTAATCAAAAATAGCAATTTAACAATCAATCTGGATATAGCTGAAAACATCTATACTGCCATACAAAAAGATACAGGTAATTTCAGATATGATAATTTAACCCATAAGTCTTTAAGAATTGCTGCAGAAATGTTGGAACTTGGAGTCAATCCCTGGATAATATCCCAGAAAATGGATACTTTTGGTCCATCACGCCTAAAACTCCTGGCAGCGGTGTTAGGCACCATGGAATTACATCATAAAGGTCAAATTTGTATCCTTACCCTATCTCTTGAGATGATTGATAAGGCCTCGGCCAAAGAAAATGATAGTCATAATTTTGTTGAATATTCAAGGTTTATTACAGGAGTGGAAATAGGAATTTTAATTCGTCAAACAGCGCAAAAGGAATATAGCTTCAGCCTTCGATCAAACAATCAAATTGATGTGGCCCAATTAGCCCTGAGATTTGGGGGTGGTGGGCATGCCAAAGCTGCAGGTTTTGAAATCCTTGGAGATCTGGAAAATTTAAAAAAAGATTTGTTACAAGAGGCATTTCGGTTATTAGATGAAAAAGATAATTAACGGAATTCTTTTAATCGATAAAGAGGCGGGAGAAACTTCATTCGATGTAGTAAGAAAACTCAAACATCGTTTCAAAGGGTTAAAAATAGGCCATGCGGGGACTCTCGATCCCTTTGCCACTGGTCTTATGATTATATTGTTAGGACAAGGCACTAAACTATCAAATCTTATAATGTCTGAGGAGAAAATCTACCAGGCAATCATGTGCATGGGTATAGAAACAGATTCTCAAGACCTGACGGGAAAAATACTTACAACTACTGAAGTTCCTGACTTGAGTCTGGAAAAGATAAGAACAAAAGCCAGTGATTTCATAGGCCAAATCCAGCAGACACCCCCATTATATTCAGCAACCAAGTATAATGGGACGCGAGCATATAAACTGGCAAGGAAAGGTATCAAAGTAGAACTTCCAAAGAAAAATATTTTTATCCACTACTTAAAAATACTGAGCATTAATACAAACCATGTTTCAATGGAGATTAAATGTTCCAAGGGAACCTATATCAGGACTCTTGCAGTAGACCTTGGACAAAGTTTAGGGACTGTGGCCCATCTACATTCATTAAGGAGATTGGCCTGCGGTAAATTTCATGTAAATCATTCAATAAAATCAATCGAAATTCCTAAGTTAGAATTACCTCAATTGATATCCAGGATTATACCTCTAAGAGAAGCTCTGCCCAATCTAAAAGAAATTGAGCTAACTGACCAACTTTCAGAACAGATAAAACATGGGTATCAACCTTCCTGGGATGAATTAAACAGGGAGGCAAAATCTGAGGCCTTGAAAGACGAAGATCTCAAACTTGTAAAAGATCAACAACTTGTGGCTATTTTAAGAATTGAACCCACTAGGAGGAAAAACCATGGAAAATTAAAGATATATAAAGTCTTTTCCTAGCATAATTTACAGGGAAAATAATTTTGTTACTGGACATCCCCCAAGTTTTTTTCAATAAATATTATTATATTTCGAGGAGGTAGAAAGGTGGTTTTAACACCAGAAACTAAAAGGGCAATAATCGATCAATTCAAACTTAGTGAAAAGGATACAGGTTCATCCGAAGTCCAGATTGCCCTTCTAAGTAATCGAATAAAATATCTTACAGATCATTTTAAAACCCACAAGAAAGATCATCACTCACGTCGCGGTTTATTAAAACTAGTAGGTAAAAGACGAAGATTACTGGACTATTTAAAGAGGAAAGATGATAAAAAGTATCTTTCCATTATTAAGGCACTTGGAATTCGTAAATAATAACTTTTTTAAAAGGCATTGTCCAAGGGCAGCTGTTCCCAATCAAAATAGACTTAACTTACTGTAATCCTGGAGTTCGCAAAAGCGATTCTTTGTAAATTATGCTTGTATCATGAGTCGCGGGTTCAATATGGAACAAGATCAATTGTTTTAATATGGCTTGGTTGAGGAATCGTATTTTTACTCTGATAATATTATCTTTAATTAAACTTCATAAGTTTAGGATATGATTATTTTTTAAAGATAAACAAAAAGGATGAATTATATAATGATAAAGCGCTACTCAATAGATTTAGGCGGACAAACTTTAAAGATCGAAACAGGTCATATCGCAAAACAAGCAAATGGATCTGTAATTCTCTCTTTAGGCGAAACGGTTGTCCTGATTACGGCTGTTGCTTCAGATGACATCAGGACAGGTGTCGATTTTCTGCCTCTTACGGTTGAATATCAGGAGATGTCTTATGCTGGCGGTCGTATACCGGGGAACTTTTTCCGCAGGGATATGGGTAAACCTGGTGAAAAAGAGACCTTAATATCCCGTTTGATAGACAGACCTTTAAGACCCCTTTTTCCCGAAAACTATTTTTTTGAAACGCAAGTAATTGCCTCTGTGCTTGCCTCTGACAAAGAAAATGAGGCAGATATACTCGCTATAAACGGAGCTTCCATGGCCCTTGAAATATCCAATATTCCATTTAAGGGACCAATTGCGGCTATTCGTGTGGGAAGAATCGATGGGGAGTTTCTTACTAACCCAACACGGGCACAACAAGCTGAAAGCGATATCAATTTGATTGTAGCCTGCAATCAGGCAGGAATTGTAATGGTGGAAAGCAGCAGCTCTTTTGTATCCGAAGAAGATATGATTAATGCCATTTTTTATGGTAAGCAAGCTATGCAGCCACTACTCGATTTACAGGAAGAAATAAAGCTTGAAATTGGCCAACCAAAAAAAATTGTTTTGCCAGAAAAACCTGATGAAGAGCTAATCAATGATGTCTCTGAATTGGGAACCCCTCTGTTAACCGAAGTTCTTAAGATTTCTGATAAGATGTTGCGTCAAGGGAAGGGCAGCCAGGCGATTGATTCTGTTTTAAACGATTTGTCTGATAAATATGAAAACAAGGCAGGAAAAATCAAAGAGGCGATGCATGAGTTGCAAAAGAAGTTGATTCGCCAAATGATTCTGGATAAAGGCCAACGTATTGGTGGACGCTCATTTAATCAGGTAAGGCCGATTGAATGTATTCCAGGAATCCTTCCACGTGTGCATGGCTCAGCTTTATTTACCCGGGGAGAAACTCAGGCTATGGTTCTGACAACTCTGGGGACAGAACAGGATGAGCAAAGGATTGAATCTATTTATGGCAATGAGTTCAGGTCTTTTATTCTGCATTATAATTTTCCGCCATATAGTGTTGGGGAAGCAAAAAGGCTAGGTGGTCCTGGCAGGAGAGAAATTGGACATGGAGCTTTGGCTCGCCGGTCCCTTCTTCCTGTAATACCAAGCAAGGAAGAATTTCCATATTGTATCAGGGTGGTTTCAGAGATTATGGAATCAAATGGATCATCGTCCATGGCTTCTGTCTGCGGCAGTAGTTTATCACTTATGGATGCTGGTATTCCAATTAAAGCTCCTGTTGCAGGAGTAGCTATGGGTCTGGTTTCTGAAGGTGACAAAACAGCGATTCTCACAGATATTATGGGTGATGAAGATCATTTTGGAGATATGGATTTTAAGGTAGCTGGCACAGAAGACGGAATTACAGCCTTACAGATGGATATAAAAATTCAGGGGCTCTCAAGGGAGATCCTTGAAAAGGCTTTAGATCAGGC
>DAOWOF010000092.1 GCA_030642205.1 Desulfobacteraceae bacterium
GATTGTATTTTTGAAGTTATTTTATCGAATACACTCGCTATATGGCATAAAAAATCGAATAGTTTTATTTCTGCAAGAGGCTCTAATAACAAAATATCGGATCAGAATGGCAAATAAAGCCATCCATGATCCGATATTATTAAAGATCTTTATATCGTTTCTATTAATTTTAGCGTGACAAAAATTCCTGTTTCAATCTATCCATCCTGAAATCATCTATAACAAATCCCTTACCGCCTGAATGTGAGAAAAGTACGGCTGAGATATGAGTTGTCACAATATCAAAGGCCCAATCATTATACATAGTATAAAACCAGTTTTTATCCCTTCCCTGACTGATAAACTGAATAATCCAGTCACGGCCTTTTAGATCCCTATCAATAGAGTAACAGGCTGAATAAAGCAAAGGATCTAAATATAATACCATTTCAGTCATATTAATAGGCTTTTTATAACTGGCTTTTATAACATAGCAATTACGCCTTTGGTAATACTGATCCATTCCATTAATATATCCTGAAGAACTATAATAACAATGGCTATGTCCTATAATAGGTATCAGCAATTCTTCTCTTCCAAGATAAGTCCAGTTAAATCTCGTTAGGTTCCCTTCAAAACCTTCTGTTGTATCCCATGTCCAGTCCGCTCCTCCAGGCAACCTGTCCTGATGCTGAGATGTGGACATCCTTCTGACTCTACGTATTGAAGGGATGTATATCCAAAAATCATCAGGTTTATCAGGATCATCATAGCGATAGTAAAGCGGAATTGTTCCACGTAGATTATAAGGGTGAAGATATGGTGTTACAAAAACAAAATCAAGATTCTGGGGATTTGGAGCATACGTACCATTTTTCGTATTAGCATCGTCTCTGTTTCTACCATGCAAAAGCATTCTTCTGTTTATTACAGTATTATGCCTTACATGCTGCCTTCGGTCTATAAAGACAGGATTCATGGGCACAACCCGATCATTATCCTGAAATCTCTTAAAGTAATTCCATATTAATTTTACAGCAATCTTAGGATCATTTTCGTCTAAATCGTAAAAAGGGATTCCATATTTATAATTTCGAAGCCAATTCTTTTCATCAAGGTATACTTTTGTCTTATTTTTTTTTGATTGTTTTATGAATTTTTCCCAGTAATAACCCCTGGGTTTAATCGGCTCCCATGCAGTTTCGTTAATTCTTACAGAGCCCCATTTGGGGTTATTAAAGATATTATAAATTGGCTCAGGCAATAAATCCTTTATCTCTTCAAGCGGTCTCGCACGATACCCCCATGAGCTTATGATTTTTTGGTTTTCAGTTATTTCATTATAACCTCCTCTTGGAGGCTCGCATTTTAATATCCCCTTATTCCATTGAGGCAGAACTTTGGCAATATCTTCATCTACATACCAGTCAGGATGCATTTCCAGACCGGTGCTAAAGGCTGCCCAAAGATTATTCTGAAAAAAAATAAAACAAATTAAGGTAAATATTAAAATAATCCATTTTTTTCTAATCATATTCCTTCTCCAATCAGTATTTTGTATTATGTAAAGAAATGCATTAAAATTAAACACAGTCAATTAATCAAGATAACATGAGCATACAGGATTCCAGCAAAAACAGGGCTCCTGTATTTTCTCTAAGATTAACGAGAGAGATATTCCTTCTTTAATTCATCCATTCTAAATTCATCAATTACCATCCCTTTCCCTCCACAATAAGCAAATTGGACTGCTGAAATATGGGTGGTTAAAATATCAAAGGCCCAGTCATTATACATATTATAAAACCAGTTTTTATCTCGTCCCTGGCTTATAAACTGAATAATCCAGTCTCGACCCTTTAAATCCCTGTCAATAGAATAACAAGATGAATAAAGATCGGGATCAATATATAATATCATTTCAGTCATATTTATAGGCCTTTTATAACTGGCTTTAATTACATAACAATTACGCCTTTGGTAATACTGATCCAGACCACAAATAAAGCCTGTAGGATTTAAATAGGCATGACTATGAGCCAAAACAGGCGTCAGCAATTCTTTTCTCCCAAGATAAGTCCAATTAAATCTTTGCACGTTTCCTTCAAAACCTTCAGTAGTATCCCATGTCCAGTCAGCCCCTCCAGGCATCCTGTCCTGATGCTGTGCTACCGACATCCGTCTAATCCTTCTGATTGACGGGATATAAATCCAAAAATCATCATCTTTATCCGAATCATTATATCGGAAATATACAGGGATGGTTCCACGAAGATTATAAGGAGAAAGAAAAGGAACAACGTAAATAAAATCATAATTTTTTGGATTATTCACATATAGTCCATCTTTGGTATGCCTATCAGCTCTATTTCTGTTGGAACAATGTAGTCTTTTGTTCACAAAAGACGTCATTCTTGCCCTGCCCCTTCGATCCTGATAAGCGGCAACCATAGTGCAATAACGGTCATTGTCCTGGATTCTCTTAAGAAAATTCCATATTATTTTTACCGCAATTTTTGGATCCTTTTCATCTAATTCATAAAAAGGAATTCCATATTTATAGTTTCGAAGCCAATTTTTTTCATCAAGGTATACTTCTGTTGTATTCCTTTTCGATTGAGCAATGAATTTTTCCCATATAACGCCTCTAGGCTTGGCAGCCTCCCAGGATGTTTCATTAACTCTAACTGTTCCCCATCTAGGATTGGTATAAATATTATAGATAGGCTCAGGCAATAAGTCCTTTATCTCTTCCATTGGCCTTGCCTTATAGCCCCATGAAGTAATAATCTTCTGTTTATCAACTAGTTCATTATATCCTCCTATTGGGGGGGCACATTTCATTAAACCTTTATTCCATACGGGCACTATTTTAGAGATTTCTTCATCGACATACCAATTGGGATCCTCTGGTAAGCCAGTACTAAAAACCGCCCAAAGATTTGTATTAAAAAAAAGAATCAACACTGAACACATTACAAATATAAACCATTTCTTATTCCCCATTTTATCCCCCACCAGAACTTTGTTTAAAGACAAGAAAATATAAAAATATTTTTTATGGATTTATTTCTAGTTACTAAAGTGTCTGAAGTTACATTTCAGACCCCTTTATGGATAAACTTAGTAAATCAAAGAGCTTTCTTTAAAAATATCAGGATAACAGATAGCTGCTATCCTGATATTAGACTATAGTTCGTGATCAACTCGTGCGATAACCGCATCCTGTACAAATTCAGGCAAATCAGTAAAATAAGCGCTATATCCTGAAATTCTTACTGCCAAAAAGGGATAATTATCAGGATTGGATTTAGCATCTACCAGGATATCTTTGGATATAAGATTATATTGCAATTGATCCATTCCTCCTTCAAGGCCAGCAAGTGTATAATCAAACATTTTATTTAGTCCGGCCTCCCCTTTAACTGAGTTATAATCGAATTTTTGATTATAGATCCAGGCCTTGAATTGTGTTTGATCAATTTTCATAGCTGATGCCATTCTATCCCATGGCCCGCCTTTATCAAATTCCGCATGGGGATTTATACCCCCGTCACACAAAGGCTCTCCTCTCTTTCTTCCATTCGGCATTGCGCCACTGAAAAAAACAAGATGATACATTAGAGTCACAACCAAAGCATTCATCAGACCAGCAGGTTGTCCTTGCAAATCAAGCATCTTTTTTCCTACATCAGTAGTGTCAACAGTTGCTCTGGCAAAAATATCATCCACATAATCATCATTATTTCCAAATTTAGGTGCTTCTTTAAAATCTTTACGCATCTCATCATAACCATTCCATTCGGCTTTAATGGCTTCTACAAGTTGTTTCATAGTGTATTTCTTTTTATCATAGATCCAATATTTGACCGCTGCCAGAGAATCAATTAAATCAACCCACCCAGGACAATTATTAAAGCTGAGCCAAGGCGCGTCAGTATGCATGATATCCCTGCCCTCCTTTACACTTTTTTCATACAAGATACTAAGAAAGGGCCTTCTGATTATCTTCTGATAATATTCGTCCACCACACTTCTTAAATTAATTCCCGTTCGAACAAAGTACTCCCACTGCGTAAGCCATGCTTGATAAAAGTCCTCATAATTATTAAAGGTTAGGGGATCTCCAGACTCAATCATATGGACAAATTCATAACCAGGTTCCGGATCCCTGCCGTTAAAAAGAGTGAACTCCATCGTTTTAAGGACATTTACTGTCCTTGCCGCTCGTCTTTGAGCTCCTTTGGAATTAATAGTGACTCCTGGGGTATTACATCCAACTATTGCCCAGCTTCTTGCTTCTTCAAGAGAAACCAGGTCAGGGTAATGCTGCAGCATTCCCGCAATAGCAGTCGTATCATTTCGTAAGGAGGGGGAACCCATTCCTGTTCTCATTACTTCAACTACTCGTTTTAAATTATTTTTATCAAATTTTGGATGCCAACGAACCTTAACATCCGGAAAGTGTAACCGGTATCCATCTATTACATCCAGTATCAACATGGTCAGGTCATTTGTAGCATCACTGCCATCCGCCTTTTGGCCTCCAATTGTCAAAACTGAAAAATCCCTGGCGCCCATCCCAACTGTCCTTGCATGTTCAAGAGATGCCGGCAATCCAAACTCGTGGTATTTCAGGAAATAAAAAGCAACTAGATCAGCGGCTTTTTCTCTGCTTAGTGTCTTGTCAATCAGTACATCTTTTTCATACCAATCCCACCACATCCAATCTGGACGGATAGGTGTACTATGGCAGGCATGCTCTATAAGATAATAGCCCAGAAAAGAAAACCAATGGAATTGCATCATCTCATAAAAAGTTCTGGGAGGATTTTCTGCAATCCATTCGCAAATATTTGCCAATGTATCAAGACGTTCTCTTTCCTTGGGATCACTCTCATTTTCTGCTAGTTTTTTTGAATAATCTCCATGTCTTTTAATCCAGCGAATAGCTGCTTCGGCTGTAATTATGGATGCCCTGCAATCATTTATTCGATGACTAAGATCAACAAACTTTTCGCCAGTACCTGCATCCATTTCCTTTTCCAAGCGCTCAATGGTTTTTTCCATCTCATGGATGAGTTTTCTGTAACCAAGTTTCATATACCATTTATGGTCAGGAGTAGCCCTGAATCCCGATCCTCCAGGTATCTCCCAATATCGCCAGGCACCTTCAATAAACATTTTATAATGCATAGCACTCATATAAGGTTTCATGGCAAAAACGATATTCCAACGATTGCAAAATTCTGCTATGTCATTAAACAGTTCTTGCGAGATAAGTTGTTTTTTTCCATCTTCCCATACATAAGCCATATCATTTTGAGCAAATTCCTCAAAAGTAAACCAGACATCTCCTCTTGGATCAAAGGGCATTCCATGGGGATCATTTCCCCAATTTCCTATAAGTAATTCCCTTTGTCTTATAACGATGTTTTGTGTATCAAGATATCGTTTAAAGACCTCTGCATGTAAATCGCCTATGCTGCCTGAAGGATTCTCACGGTAAACATCACAAACAATTTTTGATTTAGAACAATCCAGATAAGCACCAGGATCGGTATATCCTCTTATTGTTAATGCTTTATCAGCAGTTTGATTATTTCTAAAAAACCACGTATCAGGAGTAACGACCTTCCATCCCCTTTCAGTTGGATTGCCCTGTTTTTTGAATTCAATACCTGCTTTTTTCGGATCAACCGCAAATTCAGTACTCATCTTTTCCTCCCTTTGATAAATGTTGATAATTTTTGGTTTATGTCTTGTAATTCTGCAATTTTTAAAAGATGGAATAACACGGCAATTGCTGAAACAGTTTATAAGAGCATTTTAATATAGAGGTTCTCGATCTATATAATAAAGGACTTTTGCTGGAACAATGAAATTAAAAAAGGGAGAACACCTTCTTCTATAGCTAAAGAAGATAGTGTAGTATAAAAGGCTCATTCATTGAGAAATCTTTTTTAATCACACTAGGATAATTAAATCAATTGAGTGTTATCTATTAAAAATTATTGCAAAAAGAATAAGTTAATGGGTGATAGATTATCGTAATGATATGATGGTTTGTTTACTTGGTTATATAAGGTTTATCAACAAGGAACTTTAGATAATGCCAAATGAAAACTGATTTAAAGCTATAGAAAGATTTAAATAATTAGAAAAGTATTTATTGAATTATATATATATTCAAGCATATTTTAAATCATTATGCAAGTATTTTTTATAAAACAGAATTATACCCTAAAATAAAAGTCTGGAAGGAAAAGAAATTACTGGAAAGTCCCTGATAAGTCATAAAGGCTTAATAGCCTGGCTATTGCAAACTCACTGAGCAACGTAGATGTGATGTTCAGTCAGGGTTATTGAAAAATCGAAATTTGCGTCCTTCAGAGGTATTGCAGGATAGGGGCCCATAAGTTTCATGAGCCCCTTATTTCCTATACAGAAGCAGAATCTAACGTGCTAAATACATCCTCTTATAATTTTGAATTGTAACATATTCAGGGGTAAAACCTTCATTATTACCGGAATAAGCAAAAAGAGCATTTGTTGTGTGCCCAACTAATACATCAAAAGCCCAATCATTATACATTGTATAATACCAGTCTTTATCTCTGCCATTATTAATGCCTTGCACAATCCATATTCGGCCCTTAAGATCAAGATCATATGACCAACAACAACAATACAACTCAGGATCAATATAGAGGATTAAGTCTGTCATATTAATCGGAGTCTTATAACTTGCTTTAATAATATAGCAATTACGACGTTGATAATATTGATCCATACCGCCTAAATGACCAGTCTTGCTTTGGTTCCAGGTGGGCTGGCTATAAGCTAAAGCAGGTGTTAGCAGTACCTTCCTGCCAATATAACTCCAGTTAAAATGGGTCACATTTCCTTCAAAGCCCTCTCCATTATCCCATGTCCAGTCCATGCCACCGGGGATACGATCCTGGTGCTGAGCTGTAGACATTCTCCTGACCCTCCGGATTGATGGAATATATATCCACATATCATCACCTTTATCAGGATCATTATAGCGATAAAAAAGAGGAAAGGTGCCTCGAAGTTGATAAGGCTCAAGATACTGAATCGCATAAAGATAATCATAATTCTGTGGGTTTGGTTTATAGACTGGATCCTCTGAATGATTCCGCCCATTCATCCTCAGTCTCTGATTTAAAAGCAGGTGATGCTTTACTGATCCCCTACGATTTCTGGTCGTAAAATTCATACGAACAAATCTATCATCGCCCTGAAATCTTTTATGAAAATTCCAGATAATCTTGAGGCCAGCCTGTGGATCGTTTTTTGTATCAATTACCGGAAAAGGAACCCCGTTTTCATAATTACTTAGCCATCCCTTTTTACTGAGAGTGACCTGTTTGATATTGCGTTTACTGGCCTTCATCCATTTTTCCCACATGGGCCCTCTGGGAGCGGCATCTTCGTATAGGGTTTCATTAATACGAAATGTCCCCCAAACTTCAGGATGACTAATGATATTATATATCGGCTCAGGCAAAAGATCTTTAATTTCTTCAATGGGCTTAGCTTTATAACCCCAGGAATCAATAATCTTTTGATTATCAACAATTTTATTATAGCCTCCCTTAGGGGCTTCACATTTCACATAACCTCTATCCCAACCAGGAATAGCTTTTGAGATCTCTTCATTAAATAACCAGTCCGGATCACGCGGAAGATTTGGTAAGGTCAACGCCATGGCAACGCCTGAAAAACATATTAAGAAAAAAAATATTGTTAAAATATTAAGGCATCTTTTCATTTTTACCTCCTGATCTATTAAGTCAACAAAAAAAACATAAATACATTTATTCTCAATTTTTTCTTGTAAATTATACCTCCAACAAAGACATATAATCCATTGCCGAGTTGAACGATATTCCCTACTTTAGGCCGTGGATAAGCTTGGCTTCTGTACGACCTGAACCAAGAGAACGAAGCCATGCAACGGTTTTCGTTTGAACGATTTATTTGCACCGCTTGCGGCGGAAATAAATCAGAGAATACCGAACGAAGAGACATTCTCTCAGGCAATTTTAACTAAAGTTAAAATAAGATGAAAATTGTTTACAAGTGTCTTTTACTTGTTAAAGGTTGTAGTTAATTAGTTTTAGAAGAGGACAAGATTAATAAAAGTAAGTCATTGTTGATTCGGGATGGTTTTATATATTGTAATATGTTGAAATAATACTATAAAAACAGTTAGAACCTATCCTTATTTAACAATGCTAAAAATGTTACTTGTTAAAGGTTTTAGTTAATTAGTTTAGAAGAGGACAAGATTAATAAAA